>NZ_JBYTEG010000010.1:0-252601 GCF_058792255.1 Cupriavidus sp. CPT47-8839-RL05A
CAGGTCCGTGAAACAGCTCCGCGCCGATGATAGTGCGGATTCCCGTGTGAAAGTAGGTCATCGCCAGGCTCTTATACTGCAGAACCCCCAGCCCCAAAAGGCTGGGGGTTTTTGCTTTGGCGCGGCGGAAAATCACGCCCGCGCCCCTCATGCCGTCATCCGCCGGTCCGCGACAGCCAGCGCAACGCCGGCCAGGCAGCAGCCTCCAACCAGCAATGCGGCTGGCACGGTGCCGTGCACTGCCAGGGAGCTGGCCGCAACCGGCATCAGCATCAGCACAGCCAGGTTGTTGATGCTTTCCGAGACGGCCAGAACCTGTCCCTTTGCCGTGCCAGCCCGCCGCGCCAGGATGGCGGTGCTCGATGGCGCCGCGATGCCGAGTGCCGCGCCCCACGCCAGCAGGCAGCCAAGCGACCCGGGCAACGCCAGGACGGCTGTCGTGAACAAAGTCATGGCCACGGCGACAAGCGCGGTGGCCGCTATCAGAACATTTTCCTCGCGCGCGAAGCACTGGCTGGCACGCCCTGCCAGCAGATTGCCAACGGCCAGGCCGAGGCCGAAGACCGATAGTGCCGCGCCGACGCCGGCCACGCCGAGCCCGTAACGCAACCGCAGCACTTCCCCCGCCAGTACATAGCCGGCTACGGCGCTTCCATTCCAGGCGCCTTTCGCGATCAATGGCAGCAGGATTCCTGAAGATGTTGGGATGTTCCTAGATTTTTCCTGGCAGTCGCTGCTACGCGGCAGATTGCGCGGAAGTACGCAGCAGCCGGCAAGAAAGGCCGCCAGGCAACCGCCGGCGATGACAAGGAAGGGCGCGCGCCAGCCGAATCCATCGGCCAGCACCCCGGCCACTGCCGGGCCTGCGGCAACGCCGGCGGTCATGCCTAGCATGACGCCGCCCATGGCGCCAGCCTGCCGCGCCGGGGGAACCAGATCCGCGATCAATGCGAAGACGGTGGGAATCGTTGCCGCGGCGGCGAGCCCGCCGAGGATACGCAATGCCATGGCGGCATGCAGCGTAGGGACGAGCGTGAGAGCGATGGCATCGAGCGCGAACAACAGCAATGCAGCCAGCAGCACGCGGCGCCGTCCGGCACGGTCGGAGAACCAGCCCATCAGCGGCGCGGCCAAGGCATAGGAAAGGGCATAGGCAGAAACCAGTCCCGATGCGCGCGCCGGGGTGGTGGCAAAGGCGTCTGCAAGCGGCGCCAGCATCGGTGACAACATGAATTCGGCAGCGCCGACCATGCACACGGCGAGGGCAAGCACGGACAGCAGGCAAGGAGATGGCATAACGTAGCCTCCTCGGGCTTCAACATGGATGGGATGTGGCGATACCGGCCGAGACGTGCGAAACGTGACATAACAAGGCCGCATCACCGCCTAACAGTGGGTAAATCCGGAAAGTGAATGCACCGCTGAGTCGGGCGCGAAGAGGGTGGTGCGAGCGGGCACCGGGGATTGCGAGAAGGGGCGATTCAGAAAGATCGCCGGGAAGTCAGGGATGATTCTATCGTATTACCAGCAATCAGGGGCCACCGGTGCCCAGGCACCGGCGGCATGGCGGAAAGTTAGTCGGCCTCGATCTGCATCGACTTCAGCAGAGGCTGCCACTTGTCGCTCTCAGCCTTGAGCATTGTGCGCAGGCCTTCCGGCGTCTGCTTGTCGACCGGCACGATTTCCGCACCCAGGCCATCGAGTTTCTTGATCACCACGGGATCTTGCAGCCCCTTCTGCAGCGCCTTGGTCAGCCGCGCCACTGCAGCGGGCGGCGTGCCCTTGGGCGCGTAGATGCCGTGCCAGACCTTGACGTCAAAGCCTTTGAGACCGCCTTCCTGCAGCGTTGGCGCACTGGGCAGCGCCTTGATCCGCGCCGGCGTGGTCACGCCGAACAGGCGCACGCGGTCGGCCTGGATATGCGGCAGCGTGGCCGTGGTCTGGTCGCACAGCAGGTCGACCTGGCCGCCCAGCAGCGCGGTCAACGCGGGGCCGGCGCCCTGGTAAGGGATTGCATTGAGCTTGACGTGGACCGATTGCTCGAACAGCACGCCGCATAGTTGCGAAACGGCGCCCAGCCCGGCATTGGCCAGCGACACCTTGTCCTTGTTCTGCGTCACGTAGCGGATCAGTTCCGGCACGGTCTTGGCCGGCAGGTCCTTGCGGCCCATCAGGGTCATCGGCACGTCCGCGACCTGGCCGACATACTCGAAATCCTTCAGCGGCGCGTACGACAGCTTCTTGTACAGTGCCGGCGCGGTCGCCATGCCGTTATGGTGGATCAGCAGCGTATAGCCGTCCGCCTGTGCGCGGGCGACAAAGGCGGCAGCCACGGTGCCGCCGGCGCCGGTGCGGTTTT
The DNA here is from genome assembly GCF_058792255.1 of Cupriavidus sp. CPT47-8839-RL05A. NCBI lineage: Bacteria > Pseudomonadati > Pseudomonadota > Betaproteobacteria > Burkholderiales > Burkholderiaceae > Cupriavidus > Cupriavidus sp. CPT47-8839-RL05A. Next base: position 2,360 of record NZ_JBYTEG010000010.1, read on the forward strand.
CCACCACCACGCTCTGGCCGAGATCCTGCGACATCGCCTGCGCCAGTGTGCGTGCCACGACGTCGGTCGGGCCGCCGGCGGAGTAGGGGACGACCAGCGTGATCGGCTTGCCGGGGTACGCTTCAGCAGCCGCCGCGCCGCTTGTGCCAGCCAGCGTCGAGGCCATCACCATCACACCCGCCAGCCATCGTGGCCCGGCGCGCAAATCCTTCGCATCCTTCATTGCTGTCTCCAGATTGGTGCCGCGCCGTGAGTCCGGGGCGGCTTGTCGGGGTTGCGCGGCTAGCATGGGGGTATGCTGCGGCGACCACAATCTGGTTCTCGTGAAGGGTGCCTAATCCCCGATGAAAGATCAGGCTGGCTGGCCGCGCGTGGCGACCACGCGGTATGTGCTTTGCACGAAGCCGCTTTCGTAGGTGGTGGTGCGCAGGTGAGCCAACCGGATGTCGTGTCCGGCATCACCGAACAGCGGGATGCCATGGCCGATCAGCACCGGGATGCGGGTGATTGTCAGCGTATCGATCAGCCCATCGGCCAGGAAGGACTGGATCAGCTTGCCGCCGTCGACATAGACACTGGCCGCACCGGCCGCGGCCAGTGCCGCGGCGGCTTCGCCCACCGTGCCGCGCAGCAGGCGCACATCATCGGCCAGGGCTGGCGGCACGGCGTCGGCCGCCAGGGTGTTGCTCATGACCACTACCCGCTTGCCGGCATAGGGCCAGGGGTCGAAGGTCAGGACTTTCTCGTAGGTATTGCGCCCCAGCAGCAGCGTGTCGACCGACTGCATGTAGGCGGCGTAGCCGTGGTCGTCGGTGGAGGTGGTCGCGGACAGCAGCCAGTCCAGGTCGCCGTCGGCGCGGGCGATGAAACCGTCGAGGCTGGTGGCAATAAAGACGGAGAAGCGCAGGTTCGGTGCAGTGGTCAAGGCTCGCTCCGGGTCGGGGCGATCCGGGGAAGCTGCGGCCAGCCTGCCGGATCCGGGCCGCCATGCTAACCCGGTTGTCCCGCCACTGCACAGCTCAGGCGACTTCGGCCACGCGCACTTCCACCAGCAGCTTATTCAGTTCCGGCACGCACGAGCCGCAGTTGCCGCCGGCCTTGACGCAGGCGGTGATCTCCGCGGGCGTCTTCAGGTCGTGCTTGCGCACGGCGTCGCAGATGGTGTTGCGGCCCACGCCAAAGCACGAGCACACCGTCGGGCCGGTGTCGGCGCCTTTCTCCATCGGCTGGCCGAGCAGCAGGCCGATGCGGTCAGCGTCTTCCAGCCGCTCGCGGCCGAACAGGCCGGCGAGCCACGCGCGCGAGGGTAGCTCGGGCCGGGTCGACACGTAGACGCACGCTTCCAGCCGGTCGTTGACGACATAGCCCGCATGGTAGACGCCGGCGGTGCGGTCTTCGTACTCGAGCCAGTCGGCGTCCGGGTCGGTCACGCCGAGCAGCGCGCGGGCCCAGGCGGTGCGGTCGGCCACGGTGTCGCGGCCGGCGAATTCATAGCGCTGGAACTGGCGGCCCTGCACGCGCGTCCAGTAGGTCAGCGCTTCCGCGGGCAGCGCGCCGCGGCTCAGCACGAAGCCATGCCAGTTCACGCCGAATGGCTCCACGCGCACGGGCGTGTGCTTGAATTCGGGCTCGCCGGAAACGGGATCGACCACGGGATTGACCAGCGCGCCGACGCGTGCGTCGGAGCTGAACTGGCCGTTCCAGTGGATCGGCACGAACACGCTGCCGCGCGGGATGCCGCCGCCATGGCGCACGCGTGCCACCATCGCGCCCCAGCGCGTGCTGACGCGCGCGAGCTTGCCTTCGCCCACGCCGGACAACAGCGCGTCCTGCGGGTGCATGTCGACGAAGGGCTCGGGCAGGTGGTCGGCCAGCTTGGCCGACTTGCCGGTGCGCGTCATGGTGTGCCACTGGTCGCGCACGCGGCCGGTGTTGAGGATCAGCGGGAAATCGTCGTCGGGCGCGTGGGCCGGCGCGCGCGGCGGCGTGGCGACAAAGCGGGCCAGGCCGTCGGCATGGGCGTAGCGCCCGTCGGCAAACAGGCGTTGCGTGCCGGCTCCGGCCGGTGCGCCCGCGGGCAGCGGCCATTGCACGGGCTCCAGCGCGTCATAGTGCTCCTGGTCCAGGCCGGCCAGCCCGCCGATGTCGAACACGCGCGGTGCGGCATCGTTGCGCCAGGCGCTCAGGCGCGCGTGCTCGTCGAAAATCTCATGCACGCCCGCATAGTCAAAGCCATCAAAGCCCATGCGGCGCGCGACGTCGCACAGGATCCGCCAGTCGGCGCGCGCCTCGCCAGGCGCGGGCAGGAAGGCGCGCTGACGGGAAATGCGTCGTTCCGAGTTGGTAACGGTGCCGTCTTTCTCGCCCCAGCCCAGCGCGGGCAGCAGCACGTGCGCGGCAGCATTGGTGTCGGTGCGCTCGATGATGTCGCTGGTGACCACCAGTTCGCACCTGGCCAGCGCGCGGCGCACCTGGTCGGCGTCGGGCAGGCTTACCACCGGGTTGGTGGCGATCACCCAGACCGCCTTGACGCGGCCGGCTTCGATCGCCTCGAACAGTTCCACCGCCTTCAGGCCCGGGCGGTCGGCCACCACCGGCGATTGCCAGAAGCTCTGCACGACGTCGCGATGCAGCGGGTTGGCCAGTTCCATGTGCGCGGCCAGCATGTTGGCCAGGCCGCCGACCTCGCGCCCGCCCATTGCATTGGGCTGGCCGGTAAGCGAGAACGGGCCCATGCCCGGGGCGCCGATGCGGCCGGTCAGCAGGTGGCAGTTGATGATGCTGTTGACCTTGTCGGTGCCGGCCGACGACTGGTTGACGCCTTGCGAGAAGGCGGTCACGGTCTTTTCCGTATCCGCGAACAGTTGGTAGAACGCCAGCACGTCCTGCACGTCCAGCTTGCAGGCGCGGGCCACGGCAGCGGGATCGGCGCAGGCCGCGTCCGCGGCCTGCAGGGCTTCATCCAGCCCCGCGGTGCTGGCGGCGACGAAGGCGGCGTTGGTGCGGCCTTCGCGCGCCAGGTAGCTCAGCAGCCCGTTGAACAGCCACACGTCGGTGCCCGGGCGGATCGCCAGGTGCAGGTCAGCCAGTTCGCAGGTGGCGGTGCGGCGCGGGTCGATCGCCACGATCTTCATCTCGGGGCGCGCTTCCTTGGCCTGGGACAGGCGCTGGAACAGGATCGGATGGCACCACGCGGTGTTGGAGCCCACCAGCACCACCAGGTCGGCCAGTTCCAGGTCTTCGTAGTTGCCCGGCACCAGGTCTTCGCCGAAGGCGCGCTTGTGGCCGGCCACTGCCGACGACATGCACAGGCGCGAGTTGGTGTCGATATTGGCGCTGCCGATGAAGCCCTTCATCAGCTTGTTGGCGATGTAGTAGTCCTCGGTCAGCAGCTGGCCCGAGACATAGAGCGCGACCGAATCCGGGCCGTGGCGGTGGACGACGTCCGAGAAGCCTTGCGCGACGGTGTCGAGCGCATGGTCCCACGAGACTTGCTGCAGGGAGCCATCGGTGCCGCGCACCTTGGGGTGGAGCAGGCGGCCTTCCAGGTCCACGGTTTCACCGAGCGCCGAGCCTTTCACGCACAGCCGGCCGTGATTGGACGGGTGCTGGGCGTCGCCCGCGATCTCGACCTGGCCGTCGGCACGCACGGTGGCGCGCACGCCGCAGCCGACGCCGCAGTACGGGCAGGTGGTGGCGGTGGTGGTGGTCAGGGTCGCCGAGACGACCGGGATGTCGGACAGGTTCACGCGTTCTCCGTGCGGGGACGTTGTATGGCTTACGGTGATGCTTAAGCGGCGAGCGCTTCGCACTGCGCCTGACCGAACAGCAGGCGCTGGCGCAGCGCGCCCACCGGCGTGCGGCGCTGGATCATGTCGAAGTACCAGGGGCCGTCCTGCACGTCGCCGTACAGCACGGCGCCGACCAGATAGCCGTCCTGCAGCACCAGGCGCTTGTAGACGCCGCGGCGCGGGTCGCGCAGCACCAGGTCTTCACTGCCTTCGGCGCCGATGAAGTCGCCGGCGGAATACAGGTCGACGCCGGTCACTTTCAGCTTAGTCGCGGTGGCCTGCTGCACGTAGTGGCGATGGCCGGCGCCGGCGAGGTGCGCGGCGCACACGCGCGCCTGATCCCAGATCGGCGCCACCAGGCCGAAGGTGGCCTGGCGATGCTGCACGCATTCGCCCACGGCGTAGATGCGCGGATCATAGGTCTGCAGCGTGTCGTCGACGACGATGGCGCGCTCGCAGTGCAGGCCGGCGCCGGCGGCCAGCTCGATATTGGGGCGCACGCCCGCGGTCATCACCACCAGGTCGGCGCGGATCTCGCTGCCGTCCTTGAAGCGCACGCCGGTGACGCGGTCGGTGCCGAGAATCTCCGCGGTCTGAGCGCCCAGCAGGAAGCGCAGGCCCTTGCGCTCGAGCGCGCCCTGGAGCAGCATGGCAGCGGGCTTGTCGAGCTGGCGCTCCATCAGGCTGTCGGGCAGGTGCACCACGGTCACGTCCATGCCCTGGCGCAGCAGCCCGTTGGCGGCCTCCAGGCCGAGCAGGCCGCCGCCGATCACCACCGCATGGCGGTGGTCGCGCGCGGCTTGCTGCATGGTCTCCACGTCCTGGATATCGCGGAAGGCGATCACGCCGTCGAGCTGGTGCCCCGGCACCGGCAGGATGAAGGGCTTGGAGCCGGTGGCCAGCAGCAGGCGGTCGTAGCGCACTTCGCGGCCGGAGGCCGAGCGCACGATGCGGCGTGGGCGGTCGATGGCCACCACCGGATCGCCGGCAAGCAGCTCGATGCCATGCTCGGCGTACCACTCGCGCGTATTCAGCATGATGTCCGCTACCGTCTTCTCGCCGGCCAGCACCGGCGACAGCAGGATGCGGTTGTAGTTGCCGTGCGGCTCGGCCCCGAACACCATGATGTCGTACAGGTCCGGGGCGAGCCTGAGCAGCTCTTCCACAGTGCGCATGCCGGCCATGCCGTTGCCGACGACGACCAGGCGCGGGCGGGCTTGGGGGGGGGCGGAAGGCGTCATGCCGGCATCTCCGTTGGCGTGGCTTGAGGACAGGGGGAACATCAAATGGCCGCCGGTGTCAGGCTGCGAGTTCTTCCTCGGCCTCGCTCACGGCCACGCCGGCGGCAATCCAGACCTTGCCGTCATAGACGCGTGCGGCGTAGGCATTGACGGACTGCTCGGGCGCTTCCAGGCATTCGCCGGTGCGCAGGTCGAAGTGATGCTTGTAGATCGGCGAAGCCACCACCAGGCGCTCGCCCAGGTTGCCGACCAGCCCGCGCGACAGCACCGCGGCCTGCGAGTTGGGATCGAAGTTGTCGATGGCGTAGACCTCGTCGCCACGGCCGATGCGGAACACAGCGACCTGCTTGTCGTCGACCAGCGCGCACACACCAGTATTGGGCACGATATCGCGTACGGTGCAGACGGCGGTCCAGGTCTCAGGATGGTGGGGATGGCTCATCACGTTCTCCTTGTTTGCGGGCACGGTCAGGCTGCTTTTGCGGGCATGGCAACCACGGGAATCTGGCTCAGGCGGGAACGATGCAATTTCCGTTCCTCCGGCGTGGCCGGGCGGATCTGCCCGCGCTCTTCGATGAAGGCGACATTGTCGTCGCGGCGGTCGCTGTTGACGAAATGGCGGAAGCGCTTGCGCGTCTCGGGATCGGTCACGGCCTTCTTCCATTCGTCTTCGTAGGTGTCGACCACGTGCTGCATCTCGGCTTCCAGTTCGGCGGCGAGGCCCAGCTTGTCGTCCAGCACCACGGCCTTGAGGTAGTCCAGGCCGCCTTCGAGGTTGTCGCGCCAGACGCTGGTGCGCTGCAGGCGGTCGGCGGTGCGCACGTAGAACATCAGGAAGCGGTCGATGTAGCGCACCAGGGTGTCGTGGTCCAGGTCGCTGGCCAGCAGCTCTGCATGGCGCGGCTTCATGCCGCCGTTGCCGCACACGTACAGGTTCCAGCCCTTGTCCGTGGCGATCACGCCAACATCCTTGCCCTGCGCCTCGGCGCATTCGCGGGTGCAGCCGGACACGCCGAACTTGATCTTGTGCGGCGCGCGCAGGCCCTTGTAGCGGTTCTCCAGCTCGATCGCCAGGCCCACCGAATCGCCGACGCCATAGCGGCACCAGGTGGAGCCCACGCACGACTTCACCGTGCGCAGCGCCTTGCCGTAGGCATGGCCCGATTCAAAGCCGGCGGCGATCAGTTCTTCCCAGATGAAGGGCAGTTCCTCGGCGCGTGCACCAAAAAGGTCCACGCGCTGGCCGCCGGTGATCTTGGTGTACAGGCCGTACTTCTTGGCCACCTGGCCGACCGCGATCAGGCCCTCGGGCGTGACTTCGCCGCCCGGCATGCGCGGTACCACCGAGTAGGTGCCGTCCTTCTGGATGTTGGCCAGGTAGTAGTCGTTGGAGTCCTGCAGGCTGGCGTGCTCTTCCTTGAGCACGAATTCATTCCAGCACGAGGCCAGGATGCTGCCCACCGCGGGCTTGCAGATGTCGCAGCCCATGCCCTTGCCATGCGCTTCCAGCAGCGCATCGAAGGTCTTGAACTTGCCCACGCGCACCAGGTGGTACAGCTCCTGGCGCGAGTACGGGAAGTGCTCGCAGAGGTGGTTGTTGACGGCCATGCCCTGCTTCTTCATCTCGGCCTTCATGATCTGCGTGACCAGCGGCACGCAGCCGCCGCAGGCGGTGCCGGCCTTGGTGCAGGTCTTGAGAGCGCCGATGCTGGTGGCGCCGTCGCACACCGCGACGCAGATCTCGCCCTTGGAGACGTTGTTGCACGAGCAGATCTGGGCGGCGTCGGGCAGGGCATCGGCGCCCAGCGCGGGCTTGGCCTTGCCGCTGCTGTCGGGCAGGATCAGGAATTCGGGCGACTCGGGCAGCTCGATCTTGTTCAGCATCATCTGCAGCAGCGTGCCGTACTCGCTGGCGTCGCCGATCAGCACGCCGCCCAGCAGGTACTTGCCGCAGTCGGACACCACCAGCTTCTTGTAGACCTCTTTGCGGTCGTCGCAGAACTGGTAGAAGCGCGCGCCCGGGACGGTGCCGTGCGGGTCGCCGATGCTGGCCACGTCCACGCCCATCAGCTTGAGCTTGGTGCTCATGTCGGCGCCGGCAAACTCGGCGGCTTCGCCCTGCAGGTGGCGCGCGGCGACGCGGGCCATGTCATAGCCCGGTGCCACCAGGCCGTAGATCTTGCCTTGCCACAGCGCGCATTCACCGATGGCGTAGATGTCGGGGTCCGAGGTGAGGCACTGGTTGTCCACCACGATGCCGCCGCGCTCGCCCACCGCCAGGCCGCTGGTGCGGGCCAGTTCGTCGCGCGGGCGGATGCCGGCCGAGAACACGATCATGTCGGTGTCGAGGTGGGTGCCGTCGGCAAACACCATGCGGTGGGTGCCGTCTTCGCCGTCGATGATCTCCACCGTGTTCTTGCCGGTGTGCGCGGTCACGCCCAGGCCATGGATCTTCTGGCGCAGCATGCGGCCGCCGCCTTCGTCGACCTGCACCGCCATCAGGCGCGGCGCAAACTCGACCACGTGCGTCCGCAGGTCCATGTCGCGCAGCGCCTTGGCGCACTCCAGGCCAAGCAGGCCACCGCCGACCACCACGCCGGTCTTCGAGCGCGCACCGCATTCGCGCATCGCTTCCAGGTCTTCGATGGTGCGATAGACAAAGCAGTCCTTGCGGTCCTTGCCCGGCACCGGCGGCACGAAGGGGTAGGAGCCGGTGGCGAGGATCAGCTTGTCATAGGACAGGGTCTCGCCGGTCGACACCTTCACGGTGCGCGCGGCGCGGTCGATTTCCACCGCGCGCGCATTCAGGCGCAGCAGCATGTTGTTGTGCTGCTCGAAGAAGCCGGCGGGCACCAGCGACAGGTCCTCGGCTGACTTGCCGGCGAAGAATTCGGACAGGTGCACGCGATCGTAGGCGGGACGCGGTTCTTCGCACAGCACGGTCACTTCCACGTTCTGCGCGCCGGCTTCCGCCAGGCATTCCAGGAACTTGTGACCCACCATGCCGTGGCCGACGATGATCAGTTTCATGATGCTTTCCTTGTCCTGTAGTCAGTCTTTGCTGCTTGTTGTGCTGTGGGGGCGATGCTTCAAAATCAGTTGGCCAGCGCGCTGTCGTACAGCGCCTGCTCCTGGGCCTTGTGCTCGGCGCTGAAGCGGATGGCGATGGCGCACAGTGCGGCGATGGTGGCAAGCACGCCCAGCACCGTCAGCGTGTGCTGCAGGTCGCCCAGGCCCTTGAGCAGGAAGCCCGCGGCGACGGCGCCAACGTTGCCGCCCGCGCCGATGATCCCGGCCACGCCGCCCAGCGCCTTGCGGTCGATAAAGGGCACCAGCGCGTAGGTCGCGCCGCAGGCCATGTGGGTGAACAGGCCGAACAGCAGCATCGCGACCACCGCCAGCGTCACGCTGCCGGCCTGCGCGAACCACAGCAGGCCCAGGCCTTCGCCCAGGATCAGCACGAACAGCAGCGTGGCGCGTGCGTCCAGGCCGCGGCGGCGCGCCGCCTTGTCCGACAGCCAGCCACCCAGGGCGCGGGCAAACAGCGCCAGCAGGCCGAAGCTCGCGGCGGCCATGCCGGCGGCCTTCAGGCTCAGGCCGAAGCGGTCGACGTAATACGACGCGGCGATGTTGTGGATGAAGATCTCAACGCCGAAGCAGGCGCCGTAGGTGATGAACAGCAGCCACACGCGATAGTTGGCGCTGGCGGCGCGGAAGCTGGCCCAGCCGCCGCCTTTGCCACCGTCCTTGCCGGTGATGGCGATGCCGCGGGCGCGCAGGTCCGAGTAGTTGCCGTCCGGGCAGTCCTGGGTGAAGCGCCAGTAGATGACGGCCATGATCAGCATCAGCACGCCCGGCACCAGCAGGGCGAAGCGCCAGCCGAACGCCTGGTCGGCGCCGAGCATCAGCACGGCGGCCAGCAGCAGCGGCATGATGGCCTGCGCGGCGCCGCCGCCGGCATTGCCCCAGCCGGCCGCGGCTGCGTTGGCGGTGCCGACCACGTTGGGCGCGAACATCACCGAGGTGTGGTACTGCGTGATCACAAAGCTGGCGCCGACTGCGCCGATCAGCAGGCGGAAGGTCAGGAAGGTCTCATAGCTCTGTGCCAGCGCCACGCCCAGCACCGGCAGCGCGCCCAGCGCCAGCAGGCCGGTATAGGTCTTGCGCGGGCCGAAGCGGTCGCACATCGGGCCGATCACCAGGCGCACCAGAATGGTCACCGCCACCGCCGCGATATTGATGTTGGCGATCTGGCCCGGGGTCAGGCCGAACTCGCCCTTGAGCACCGGCATCAGCGGCGCGCAGGCAAACCACGCAAAGAAGCAGACGAAGAACGCCATCCAGGTCAGGTGGAAGGCGCGCATCTGCGGGGTCCTAAAGCTCAGCAGCTCGATGCGGGTGGCTTTGGCGGTCATCGTCCTTGGCTCCAAAAAACAAATGGCGTCCCGCAGACCAGGCCGCTCAGGCCAGTTCAGGGGACGCCGTTGTCCTGACAGCCACTACATGGGATAGGGGCTGCGTATGTGGGGTGGGCCGGTCGCCGTTGACGGGCCCGTACCCTGTTACGCAAGGGGTGTGCCAGGCCGGTATGTGACGATGAATGGGGGCTTGTTGCGCCGGGGTACGGCGGAGTGATGCCGGGATGCGCTGTGGTGGGGCGGCCGCCGGGCTGGCGGCACACTCATGGTGCAGTGCGGTGGGCTGCGCTGGTGCGATGCAGCAGCGCGCTCGGTGCTATTGGTCCGAAGCCGGGGGCTGGGCGTTGACGGGGACGATCCGCATATCGCGCGGCGATACTTCCGCGCCATCCTCGTCGACCAATGCCGCGCGCACCAGCTTGCCGCTGGCGCTCGAGCGTATCTGCACCGGGCCTTCGCCGGACGGGGCCATGTGGCTGTCGCCCCACTGCATCAGGCCGACCAGCACCGGCAGCAACTCCACGGCGGCGCGGGTGGGGCGGTATTCGAAGCGTTCGCGCTCGCCGGGCTCGCGGTAGCCGACCTTGCGCAGCAGGCCGGCGTCGGTCAGCGTCTTGAGACGCGCGGACAGCACCGCGGGCGAGCATTCGAGCCGGCGCAGGAAGTCGTCGAAGCGCGTCACGCCATGGAAGACATCGCGCAGGATCAGGATCGTCCACTTTTCGCCGATCAGCGACAGCGTCGCGGCAATCGAGCAGTGGCGGAGGTCGGACGCATTGAGGGTCATGATGCCGGCAAGCATAGCACGCTGACTTCATTTGCAAAAGTCAGGTTATCTCCTATACTCTGACTACGAATTTTGAATCCAGATGGTGCCGGCATGGATGATCAGGGCAAGACCCGCACGGGCAAGGCGGAAAGCTGGACGGTGGGACGGGGCATGCAGGTCACGCTGCGCCATACGCGGCCACAGGACGGCGGGGCACTGCGTGCGCTGGTGGACGGGCTCTCGCGTGAAAGCCGCTACTTCCGCTTCCTGAGCGGCGGGCGCGTGGTGGACGAGACTGTCGAGGGTCTGGCCGCACCCGGGCCGGGCGGCGTGGCGCTGGTGGTAGAGGCGCCCGACGAAGCTGGTGTATTAGCCATTGTCGCCAGCGCGGAATACGTGGTGTCCGGGCAGGTCGGGGAATTTGCCGTGGTGGTTGCCGACGGCTGGCAAGGGCAGGGACTGGGGCGGCGCCTGATCGCCAGGCTGTGCGAACTGGCGCGCGCGGCCGGCCTGCGCACCCTGCGCGGCGACGTGCTCAGCGAGAACCGCCGCATGCTGGCCATCCTGCGCGGCCTCGGCTTTGCCAGCCGCCGCAATCCGGAGGACAGCTACCTGCATGAAGTCACGCTGGCGCTTGGCCAGCCGGCGCGCAGCCCGCAGCGGCTGCCGGCGGACTGGTTCGGCGCGCGCTGATCAACTGGCGTCGCGCTTGCCGCGCGAGGTCATGGTGCAACCTACCGAGGCCGTGATGATGCTGGCGATCGCCAGCCATTGCAGCGCGCTCAGCTGTTCATGCAGGAATGCCAGCCCGGCCAGCGCGCCCATGGCCGGCTCCATGCTCAGCAGGATGCCGAAGGTGCGCCGGTGCAGGCGCTTGAGCGCCACCATCTCCAGCGAATAGGGAATCGCGCTCGACAGGATGCCCACCGCCAGCCCGAACAGCAGCAGCGTCGGGCTGAACATCGCGGTGCCCGCATGCGCCAGCCCGAACGGCAGCACCACCAGCGCCGCCATGGTCAGCCCCAGCGAGGTGGCCTGCCCGCCGTGGGCGTTGCCTGCCATCTGCCCGAACACGATATACAGCGCCCAGCCTACGCCCGCGGCCAGCGCATAGCCGATGCCCACCGGATCGAGCGTACCGGCGGCATCGCCGACCGGCAGCAACAGCAGCAGCCCGGCCACCGCAAAGGCGATCCACAGGAAATCGATCGCGCGCCGCGACGACAGCACCGCGACCGCCAGCGGCCCGGTGAACTCGATCGCGATCGCCAGCCCCAGCGGGATGGTGCGCAGCGACATGTAGAACAGCAGGTTGGTCGCGCCCAGCGCCGCGCCGTACAGCGCGATCGCGCGCGCGTTGGTTCGTGTCAGCGGAATGCGCCACGGGCGCCAGACGCACAGCAGGATCAGCGCGGAGAAGCTCACCCGCAGCGCCGTGGTGCCCTGCGCCCCGAGCGCCGAGAACAGGCTCTTGGCAAAAGAGGTGCCGATGCACAGCGAGGCCATCGAGCCGGTCAGGGCCAGCACGGCGAGCAGGGTCGAGCGACGGTGGGCGGCGGTTTGCGGCAATTTGGGGATCCTGTTTTTTGGCGTGGCCTGTGCAATGCTGCCGCATCATGCGGCAAGCACGGCGCGGGCGCCATATACAGGTGTGGACCAGTGGCTCAGTACAGTTGGCCGTGCCCCGAGTACGCCCGCCGTTCAGTGGTCCCGAGCTGCCGCCTTGCGCCGCTTGCCGGGCTTGCTGGCGCAGTCCGGGCAACGCCCCAGTAGCGTCAGCTCGTGGTGCTCCACTTCGAAACCCGGTGGCGTGATCTCTTCCAGATGCCCGGGGCACCCTTCCAGCGGGAAGACGCGGTCGCACGACAGGCACTGGAAATAGTGCCGGTGGGTCGCGGCACCCGGCACTTCCGACAATTCATAGCGGTCCGGCTGGCCCGGCAGTTCGACTGCATGCACCTGCTCGCCTTCCACCAGGGCACGGATGTTGCGGTAGACCGTGGCCAGTCCTAGTGAGGGCACCTGGTGCTGGGCCGCGGCCAGGATCTCGGCCGGGCTCAGGGGCCGGCCGGCTTCGCGCAGCGCGTCGATGACGGCGCCGCGTTGACGGGTCATGCGTTCCATGACTAGAATCTTAATGAGAAAATATTATCATTAGTGGGTCGCTGCGGTTTGCCAGTCGGATGGCCGCCGCCGCGACTCGTTTTTATTGGGGTGTTCCTTATGCTGCTTGCGCAGCTCAGCCGTGCCCGGCGCCGCGCGCCGTTTTCGTTCCTGCCTGTTGTGCCAGACTTGCGCCCGGTCCAGGCGCGTTCATTGCGGCCGGTGGCCGCCCTGATGCTGGCGATGTCCGGCCTGGCCGAGGCGGCGGATACCGCCGAGGCCTCCGATATTACGCTGCCGGCGGTGTCGGTGGTCGGCACGGCCTCCGCATCATACAACCCGCCCGACGCCTCCGGCGCGACCCGCACCGACACGCCGCTGCGCGAAATTCCACAGTCGGTGCGCGTGGTGCCACGTGCCATGCTGGACGATATCGCCGCGACCCGTTTCGACCAGACCTTCGACTATGTCAGCGGCATCGCACGCCAGAACAATTTCGGCGGCCTTTGGGACAACTTTGCCATGCGCGGCTTCACCGGCCATGAGAACACCGGCGCGGGCTACCTGGTGAACGGCTTTGCTGCCAACCGCGGCTATACCGCGCCGATGGATGCGGCCACGATCGAACGCGTGGAAGTGCTCAAGGGCCCGACGTCATCGCTGTACGGCACCAGCGAGCCGGGCGGCACCTTCAACGTGGTCACGCGCCAGCCGCAGTTCCGGCCCGCGCAGCGCTATGGCTTCGAGCTTGGCACGCGCGACGGCTATCGTGCCACGGCCGATGTCACCGGCCCGCTCGGCGAGAACGTGGCCGGCCGGCTGATCGCCGTGGCCGACCACCAGGGCAGCACGCGCGACTACATCAACAGCCAGCGCTCCCTGGTGGCGCCGTCGTTTACCTGGACGCTGGGCAACGACACCGTGCTGCAGTACGCGGCCGAATTCCAGCGCTACACCACGCCGATGGACCGCGGCGTGGTGGCCGTCAACGGCCAGCTGGGCCGCATCCCGCGCTCGCGCTACCTGGGCGAGCCCGGCGACGGCGACATGCGGCTGGACAGCCAGTCGCACCAGTTCAGCGTCGAGCACCAGTTCAATCAGAACTGGAAGGGCAGGCTCGGCCTGTCGTATCGCGGCGGCGCGCTGACGGGGCATAGCAGCGAGGCGACTTCACTGGCCGCCGACGGCCGCACGCTCTGGCGCCAGCGCCGCTACCGCGACTTCCAGTCGGACGATGTCTCGCTGCAGGCCAGCGTGACCGGCAAGTTCAGCACCGGCCCGGTCGGGCATGAACTGCTGATGGGGATGGATGCCTACCGCTTCGGCAATACCATGGCGATCCTGCGCAAGAACCCCAGCGCCGCGGCGCCGTACGCGATCGACATCTACGACCCGGCCTATGGCCAGCCGGCGCCGCCGATGCCGTGGAACATGGACACGTACGAGCGCCAGCGCAATCTCGGCGCCTACGCGCAGGACCAGCTGAGCCTGGGCGAGCGCTGGCGCGTGCTGGCCGGCGTGCGCTTCGACGCCTTCGACCAGTCGCTGGACAACCACCTGCGCGGCACACGCACCACGCAGCACCAGAGCGCGGTGTCGCCGCGCGTGGGCGTGAGCTACCTGGCCAGCCGGAACGTGTCGCTGTTTGCCAATGCCAGCCAGTCATTCCGTCCCAATGCCGGCGCCGACGCCGCGGGCCAGCCGTTCGACCCCGAGCGCGGCCGCGCGGTGGAGGCCGGCATCAAGTTCGACAGCGAGGACCGCCGCACCGGCGCCACGCTGGCTATCTTTGAGATCCGCAAGCGCAATGTGCTGGCCACCGACCCGTCCGATCCGTCCTTCTATATCGCCGCCGGCGAAGCGCGCAGCCGCGGCCTGGAGCTGGACGTGGCCGGGCAGCTTGGCACGCACTGGCGCGTGTCGGGCAGCTTTGCGCTGACCGATGCCGAGATCACGCAGGACACGCGACTTGCCGCCGGCACGCCGCTGTCCAACGTGCCGCGCACCAGCGGCAGCGTGCTGGCGGTGTATGAGGATGCCGCGCCGGTGGGCCAGCGCTATGGCGTCGGGGCCGGCCTGCGCTACGTGGGGCGGCGTCCGGGCGATGTGCAGGACAGCTTCTCGCTGCCGGCCTATGTGCTGGTGGACCTGCATGGCTACTGGCAATACAGCCGCAATGTGCGCGTGTCGCTCAACGTGGGCAACCTGTTCGACAAGACCTATTACGCCAGTTCGTACAGCAGCCTGTGGATTGCGCCGGGCGCGGGCCGCAGCGTGCGGCTGGGCGTGCAACTGAGCTATTGACGATGCTGCCAGCCAAGGTGCGCACTGCCGCGCCCCAGTCTTCTCCGACAGTCTTCCCTTCTGCCGCGGTCGCGCGGCCGGCCGGCGGCCGGCTGCTGTCCATCGACGCTCTGCGCGGACTGGTGATCCTGATCATGCTGCTGGACCACGTGCGGGACATGTTCTTCCTGCACGTCCAGGTGGCCGATCCCATGGATGTCGCCACGACCTCTCCGGCACTTTTCTTCAGCAGGCTCGCCGCGCATCTGTGCGCACCGGTTTTCATCTGGCTGGCCGGCGTATCGGCGTGGCTCTACGGTGCCGCCGGCCACGACCGGCGCGCCGTCAGCGGCTTCCTGCTCAGGCGCGGCGTGTTCCTGGTGCTGCTGGAGGTGACGCTGGTCGGCTTTGCCTGGACCGGGACCTTGCCGCCGCAGGTGATCTACCTGCAGGTGATCTGGGCCATCGGCCTGAGCATGATGGCGCTGGCGGCACTGGTGTGGCTGCCGCGGGCGGTGCTGATTGCCGCGGGCATTGCGCTTGTTGCCGGCCACAACCTGCTGAGTCCGCTGCATTTCCCGGTTGACAGCGCCTGGCACGTGCCCTGGGCCATCCTGCACGACCGCACCTGGATCGAGGTGGCTGACGGCTTCAGGGTGCGTACCTCATACCCGGTGCTGCCGTGGATCGGCGTGATCGCGCTGGGCTATGCGGCGGGGCCGTGGTTTGCCGCCACGGTGCCTGCCGCGGTACGGCAGCAGCGGCTGGCTGGTCGCGGGCTGGCGGCGCTGGCAGGCTTTGCGGTGCTGCGCGCGCTGAACGGCTACGGGCAGGAGCAGAAATGGCTGGCGGGCAGCGATGCCTTGCATACCGCGATGAGCTTCCTCAACGTCACCAAATACCCGCCGTCGCTGCTGTTCCTGCTGCTGACACTGGGCGTGGGCTGGTTGCTGCTGGCGTGGCTGGAGCGAGCGCAGGGCGGCTGGATCGCGCGGCGCCTGGCCGTGTTCGGCGCCGTGCCGATGTTCTTCTACCTGCTGCACCTCTACGTGCTGCAGGGGCTGTACCAGGCCTGCGTGCACCGCTGGGGCCTGAACCAGGGCAGGGTGTTCGGCCTCGACCACGTCTGGCAGCTGTGGCTGGGGGCGGCCGTGCTGGCCCTGGCGCTGTGGCCGGCGGTGCGCTGGTTCGCGGCGCTGAAGGCAAGGCGGCGGGACTGGCGCTGGCTGAAGTACTTCTGATCAGCGCCTGGGTCCCGCACGCCCCTAGCTTAGCGCGGCGTAGCCGCGACGGGTGCCGGCTGTGCCGCCGCCGGGGATTGCGCCGGAGCCTGGGGTTGCGCTACAGCCTGGGGCTGGGCTGCTGCCTGGGCCGGTGCCACGGTTTGAGGCTGTGCGGCGGCTTGAGGCTGCGCCACGGCCTGGGGCCGCGCTACGGCCTGAGGTTGTGCCACGGCTTGAGGCCGTGCCACCGCCTGGGGCTGTGCCGCGGCTTGCGGCCGCGCGGCGGGTGCCTGGCGTGCGCCGCCATTGGCCGCCGGCGCAGCCTCGGTCACCTCGCGCCAGCCGCCGCCCAGCGACTTGTACAGCGATACGCGGCTGGTCAGGCCGGCCAGCTTGTACGTGATCAGCGCCTGCTGCGCGGTGTAGAGCTGGCGCTGGGCGTCGAACACACCGAAGTAGTCGTCCACGCCGTTCTTGAAACGCATTTCCGACAGCCGCCGGGTCTCGCTGCCTTCGCGCACCAGGGCTTCCTGCGCCTGCACCTGGCGCTCGTAGGTGGCGCGTGCCGCCATGCTGTCGGCGACCTCGCGGAACGCGGTCTGGATGGTCTTCTCGTAGTTGGCGATGTTGATGTCCTTGCGCACGTTGGCCGCATCCAGCCCGGCCCGGTTGCGCCCGGCGTCGAAGATCGGCACGGTCAGCTGCGGCGCGAACACCCATGCCATGCCGCCGGAGAACAGCCCCGCCAGGCTGCTGCTAGCTACGCCCAGCGCGCCGGTCAGCGAGATGCGCGGGAAGAACGCCGCGCGCGCCGCGCCGATATTGGCGTTGGCCGCCTTGAGGCGGTGCTCGGCGTTGAGGATGTCGGGGCGGCGCACCAGCACGCTGGACGGCAGCCCTTCGGGGAACTCGTTCACCAAGGCGCGCGCGTCCAGCGGATCTCGCGCGGCCGCGTTGGCGTTGGCAGTTGCCGCGCCGGCATCGGTCACGGATTTCGGCAACGGGCCGCCGATCAGCAAAGACAGCGCGTTCTCATCCTGGGCCACCTGCCGCGTGTATTGCTCAACGCCCACCTGCGAGGTCTGCACCTGGGTTTGCGCGCGATGCTGGTCCAGTTGCGCCATCGCACCGACCTGCCGCCCGCGCCGCACCATCTCTGCCGCGTCCTGCTGTGTCTTCAGCGTGTCCTGCGACAGCTTCAGCAGTGCGCGGTCGGCCAGCAGCGTCAGGTAGGCGTTGGCCACCTCGGACACCAGGCTGATCTGCGCACTGCGGCGCGCTTCTTCCGTAGCCATGTATTCCTCGAGCGCGGCATGCTTGAGGCTGCGCACCCGGCCGAAGAAATCAAGCTCGAACGCGGTGAAGCCGATGCCCGCGTTGTAGGTGGTGATCTGCGGCGACTGGCCCGCCGCGCGCAGCCGTTGCGGCAGCCGCTGCGAGACCATGCCGGCATTGCCATCCACCGTGGGGAATTGCGCCGCGCGCTCGATCTGGTACAGCGCGCGCGCTTCGTCGATGGCAAGCGTGGCCATGCGCAGGTCGCGGTTGTTGGCCAGCGCCAGTTCGATCAGCTGGCGCAGTTGCGGGTCGACGAAAACATCGCGCCAGCCCAGGTCCGCGGCCGAAGGGCCGGCGGGTCGGGCCGGCTGGCCCGGCTGTGCCGCGCCGGCCTGCGGGGTGCGGTAGGCAGCGCCTTCCGGCCACGCTGACGGGACCGGCGCGTCGGGGCGCTGGTACTGCGGCTCGAGCGTGCAGGCCGCAAGGGCCAGCACGAGTGCGCCGGGCAGCAGCAGGCGCGGCGGGGGCAGGGTACGGGGGCGTGGCAGGCTTCGCATGGATGGTTCCGGAGAGTGGGGATTGTTATCTGGCATGGTTCAGCCCAGCAGCGCGCGCCGCACAAAGCGCGACAGCGCCAGCTTGGGCTGCCCCTGCCGGGCAATGTTGTGTGCGGGATCGGTGAACAGCAGCCGGATCAGCGCGTGGCGCGCCGCCATGCCGGCGTTCAGGGCGATGCCCAGCAACTGGCCGTCGCGGCGCACCACGCGGCACGGGATCCAGCCGGTCTGCGCCAGCCACAGCGCGCCCTCGGTGCCGGCGGGAATGGCCGGCGCCAGCGGCGTGGTGACGGCCACGCCGTTGCAGGAAAGATCCCTGGTGGTGACGCGGTATTCCTTGCCATGCACGCGCAGCAGCGCTGCCGCGCGGTGCGGGAAGCGCTCTTCCTTGCGCGGGCGCGGCA
This sequence comes from Cupriavidus sp. CPT47-8839-RL05A, assembly GCF_058792255.1. Lineage (NCBI taxonomy): Bacteria > Pseudomonadati > Pseudomonadota > Betaproteobacteria > Burkholderiales > Burkholderiaceae > Cupriavidus > Cupriavidus sp. CPT47-8839-RL05A. The sequence continues at coordinate 20,427 of NZ_JBYTEG010000010.1, forward strand.
GTTCCACGCAGACCAGCAGCGAGGCCAGGTACAGCATCAGCGCCACCCCGGTCCAGATGGTGTTGAAGGCGAGCCCTTGCGCATCGGGGTCCACCACCAGGGCGCGGCCCAGTCCCAGCGCGGAGAAGCCCAGCAGCCCCGCGTACAGTGCCGCGAACTTGCCGTGGATTACCAGCTTGGAGCGGTCCAGCCCCTTGTTCGTGACCTTGAACGGCCGCCCGAACGGCTTGAACATCGCGCTCACCAGCGATGCGGTGACGGCCAGAGCCGCCACGATCTGCGTGACTTCGGTGAAGATCGGCAGCGCGCGCTGGCCGGTGATCCAGATGCTGTACGCCCAGTACGCCACCAGCGCCGGCAGGCCGTAGGCGAGGAACTGCAGCGGCTCGCCGTAAAGCGTGGAGACGCCGAGGTACCAGTACAGCAGCGGCCCTGCCAGCAGCATCAGCGTGAATGGCCGCGACAGCCAGTGCAGCAGGCCGTGCACGTAGTGCAGCCGCTGCATCCCGGTGTAGCCGCGCCCGCGCAGCGGCCCGTCCGCGGTCAGCGCCACCTGGATCGTGCCCAGCCCCCAGCGGCTGCGCTGGCTGATGTACTCGGGCAGGCCTTCGGCTGACAGGCCCACGCTCAGGCGCTCATTGAGCCAGCGCGTGATATAGCCGTGCGGCAGCAGCCGGTAGGTCAGGTGGATGTCCTCGGTCACCGTGCCGGTGGGGAAGCCGCCGATCAGGTCGATCAGGTCGCGCCGCACCACGAACGAGGTGCCGATGCAGAACGCCGCGCCCCAGGCGTCCTTGGCCGGCTGCATCACGTCGAAGAAGGCGCGCTGTTCATCGACCCAGCATTCGGTGGCGCGCAGGTTGTACTGGATCGGATCCGCGTTGTAGTAGAACTGGGGTGTCTGCACCACGCCCACGCGCGCATCGCTGAACAGGCCCACGGTGCGCAGCAGGATATTGCGATGCGGTGCGAAGTCGGCGTCCAGCACCAGGATGTAGGGCGCGCCGCCGGCCGCGGCGCTGTGGCGCAGGCCGTTGTTGAGATTGCCGGCCTTGGCGTGGGCGTTGTCCGGGCGCGTCACGTAGTGCGCGCCGACGCGTTCGCAGAACTCGCGCAGCCAGTCGCGGCGGGTGTCGTCCAGCACCCAGACGCGGAAGTCGGGATAGTCTATCGCCAGCGCCGAGACAATGGTCTTCTCCAGGATGTCCAGGCCTTCGTTGTAGGTGGCGATGAAGATGTCCACCGGCGGCACCTGCTTCGCGCGGCGCAAGGCGGCCTCGCCCGCGTCGGCGTCGGGGGTGTGGTTGCTGGTGCGCGCCAGCACCACGATCGACAGCAGCGTATAGGCCAGCGTCATGCATTCGAAGGCAAAGAACACATGGGCCCACACGCTGGCGAAGGTCATCTGCCAGTCCGGCAGTGTTTCGCGGATGCGCCAGGTCAGGTACACCGCCAGCAGCAAGGCGGTGACGCCGCCGAACAGCACGCGGTCCGCCGGCCGGTCTTGCCGGCACAGCATCGAGAGCAGCACCATCGCCAGCAGCACGCCGCCGTTGATGACCAGCAGCGTCTGGTTTTCCAGAAACAGGGCGAACATCGTCACTCCTTGGCGGCGGTGTTGACAGGGGCGGTTGCAGGTGCCGCGGCCGCAATGGCCGGCGGCGGGCAGGACGGTTCCAGGCATCCGCCCGGACGGAAGGGGTTCCAGCGCGCCGCGGCCAGCACGGCCCATGCGGTGGCGCCCAGGTGGGGCAGGTGGAAGTAGTGGAAGTCTTCCGTGGTCGAGGTGGGCCCGATCGACAGCCCGGTGCTGATGCGCGCCTCGGGCGTGGCGTAGAGCATCCCGGACGGCGCCCGCTGCGACAGCAGCAGCTGCCACAGCGGCTGCGCCTGTTGCGCCTGCCCGGCGGCCTGCAGCACCAGCGCGGCCTGCCCGGTGCCTTCGGTCCAGATGCCGTCGGGGCCGCCCTTGAAGCCGTAGCCTGCGCCGGCGCGATGCTTGGCCTCCACCCACGCCAGGTTGCGGCGCCAGTCCTGCGGCGGGTCCGGGATCGCGATCAGCGGCCACAGCACTGCGTCCAGCGCGGACGGGCCGGCGTTTGGCGCGCGCCCATCGTCGCGCGTGCCGATGATGAAGCGGCCCTCGCGCGCCTGCCACATGGCGCTGACAAAGCCGCGCGAGCGCGCCGCGCCATCGCGCCAGCGCGCATCGTTGCGCTGGCTCGCGAGCCAGCTGAAGGCGGCATAGGTATCGACGTTGTGCTCGGTCGACTTCCAGCCCTGGCGGGTCTGTTTCGGCTCATGGCCGAAGAAGCCGCCGATATAGCCGGCGGGCGCGCCCGAGTCGGGCACGATGGCATGCACCCAGCCCATCAGCGCGGCGGCGCCATCGAGGTAGCGCGCATCGCGCGTGGCGTCATGCACGGCCAGCAGCAGCAGCGCGGCCCAGGCCACGTTGCCGGTGGCGGTGCCGGCCTGGTAGGCATCTTCAAACCAGCGCTTGCTGGGCTCGTCCCACCAGCCTGGCAGGGGCACCGGGCCGGCCGGCAGCGGGCCGGCGCGATAGGCGTTGCGCAGGCGCGCATCGCGGAAGTGGCGGTCCTGGCGGGTTGCCTGCAGCACGGCGTCGGCAATGCGGCGCGCTTCGGCGGGACGCTTGCACGCCACCAGCGCGATGCCGGCCAGCGCGTTGTCGTAGACGAAGGCGGCATTGCGCAGCGCCGGGGCCAGCGGCTCGCCGCCCGGCGCGGGTTCATAGCTGGCGAGGAAGACGGGGCCGTTGCCGCTTTCACGGCTGACGCGCTCGGCCAGTGTCTTGCAGCCGTCGGCCAGCAGCGTCTGCTGGGCAGGCTCGGCAGCGCGCGCCGCGCCTGGCGCCAGCACGAGCACGAGCACGGCGGGCAGCAGCGCGCCGGCAACCAGGCGGGGCAGGCGTGTAGTCGGGATCGGCAGTCGCATCCGGGTCTCCTTTGCCTGCGTCGGCGGTTATATCAGCGATGCCCGCAGCTGGCCCAGCCAGCTCTGGTTCAGCGTCACGCGCGCCCAGCGGCCCATGCCGCAATGGCCCGACTGGCTTGGCCCTGCCGCTGCCCGTGTTGCTGTCGCTGAGGCAGCCGCCTTGCCCGGCACGTTGTCCAGCGGGCGGTCGAGCTTGGCGATCACATAAATCTCGTTCTTCTCGATCGGCGGGAAGGGCACGAAGTAACGCGCCTGGTCGCCGTCCGGCGCGCGCGGCAGCACCTCTGCCACCGATGCCGGCAACGCCGTGGGCACGCCGTCGACATTCACGTTCAGCCGTGCACCGGGCAGCAGGTTGTCGCTGAGGCTGCGCGGGAACACCGCCACCACGCGCGTCTGCGCGCAGTTGCTGGCGCGCGCCAGGGTGGCGCCGGCGGCCACGCGCATGCCGGGCTGCGCGATCAGGTCTTCGATGGTGCCGGGTTCGGCCGAGCGGATCTCCAGGTTCGAGAGCCGGTCGAGACGCTCCTGTTCCGTGGCGATCATCTCGTCGACCGACTTGCCATAGGCCTCCAGTTGTTCCAGCTCTGCCGTCAGCTGTGCCGATTCCGCGCCCAGCACCTGGCGTCGCTGGGCCAGCGTGGCGCTGGGGCCGTCGGTGGATGAGGCATAGACCTTGTTGCGCGCGGCCTCGCTCACGCTGACTGCGTTATCGAGCTCGGCCTTGGCCGCTGCCTTGGCATTGGTGAGCATCGACAGCTGGTAGCGCGAGGCATTGGTGTAGGCCTCGCTGACGGCCCCGGCCCACTGCATGCTCTGGTTGCGGTTGACCACTTCCTGCTGCTGGTCTTCCTGCGCCCTGGCCGATGCCAGGCGCGCCTCCAGGGCGCGCACGCGCGCCCCGTGCTCGCGTTGCGCAGCGCTGTTGTAGCGCTGCAGGTCCTGCTCGGTGGCGGCCATCAGCCGGCGGTTGCTTTCCAGCCGAGCGCGGGCGGAGTCATGGCGCTGCTGGTTGTCGAGCTTCTTGCCGGTCAGGTCGACCAGCAGCGAACGGTCGATGTTCGGGTTCTGCACGACCATCAGCGCCTGGTTGGCCGAGAACGGCTGGCCCGCGGCCACCATCTGCTTCATCACGATGCCTTCCACGGGAGAAGTCACCAGGCTGACCGGGCTGTTCACCACGGCCCGCTCCGACGAGCGCGTAAACACATTTGGAAACATGATTGTCAGCACGGCCCAGATGATGAACAGCACCACGCCGTAGCCCGCCATGCGCGGCACGATGTGCCAGAGCGGCACGGTAACGGGCTGCGGGCGTTGCACCAGGCCGTCGCCGTGGGGCTGGCGCAGCGGAGCCGGGGTCAGCGGGTGTTGTCTGGGTGGCGGATTATTGCGCTGGTCGGCCATGGTGGTGTTCTCCGGCAAGCAAAGTCAAAAAGCGTCCCCGCCGGCATGCACAGGTGCATGCCGGATGAGCGAAATTCCAGGCAAGCGGGTACCGTCGCGCTATGACTGTCGCGCGGTGCCCGGCTTGCATGTCCCCAATTCAGCTTGTTGTCTGCAGCGCGCTCGATGTGGCCAGGCCGTATCGGTGCGCCTTGCAATCGGGCCGACAAGCGGCCCGTGGATTTGCCCGGCTTCATCCGGGCAGAGTTGAACAATGGCCAGTCAATGGCCAAGAAGTGGCAGCCCGCTGACGCAAAGATTCATGCACTCAGGCCGCCGTGTGTGAGTTAAAGGCTAGTCAGTTGCCCCGTCCCTTGCTGTAAAAATGTGTAAGGGGAGGCTGTAGCACTGCTTAACACGGCAGTAACATGGCATGCGATGAACGACGAATACAGCACACATTGACGGGTTTTGACTCTGGCAAGGAGTTGAGTCCGGCAGCGATGGCAGTTGGCGCGCGCTGCGGTGACGCGGCTAATCGTCGGCGGCAAGTGGCGGCGCGATGTGCTCCAGCGGCCGCCGCTCGGCGTCGATGCCGAAGCGCAGTGCCAGCAGCCCGGCGACGATCACCAGCACCGCGCCGAAGCCGTAGCCTGCCGCCACGGCTTCGCGGCTGCCGCTTTCAATCAGCGCGCCCAGCAGCACTGGCGCGATAAAGCCGCCGGTGCCGGTGCCCACGGCATAGAACACCGAGATCGCCAGCGCGCGCATTTCCAGCGGGAAGACTTCGCTGGCGGTCAGGTAGGCGGAGCTGGCCGCGGCCGAGGCCAGGAAGAATACCGCCGACCAGCACAGCGCCTGGCCGCGCGCATCGAGCCAGCCTTCAACGAAGGCCCAGCCGGTCAGTGCCAGCCCGATGCCGGACAGTACATAGGTGGCGGCAATCATGCGCCGGCGCCCGATGTGGTCGAACAGCGGGCCAAGCAGCAGCGGCCCCAGGGCGTTGCCCAGCGCAAAGGGGAAGATATACATTGCCACGCGCGCTTCCGGCACGGCATAGAAGCGTGTCAGCACCAGCGCATAAGTGAAGAAGATCGCGTTGTAGAAAAAGGCCTGCGCCACCATCAGCGCCAGCGTGATCATGCTGCGGCGGCGGAAGCGCCGCAACAGCAGGCGCATGACTTCGCCCACGCCCGGCGCGGCGCGCCGGCGCATCGCCACCGCGACGCAATCGGGTGCCACCGGCGGCAGCGGGCCGTGGCGGGCGCGCACCTCGGCCTCGATCGCGGCGATCACGCGCTCGGCCTCTTCCAGCCGGCCGTGGGTGGCAAGCCAGCGCGGGCTTTCCGGCACATGCTTGCGCACCAGCACGATGGCCACGGCCAGTACAGCGCCCAGCGCGAAGCAGACGCGCCAGCCCCAGACCGGGCCGAACACGCGCGCATCGAGCAGCACCAGGCTCAACCCGGCGCCGAGTGCCGCGCCCAGCCAGAAGCTGCCGTTGATGGCCAGGTTGACGCGCCCGCGCACGCGCGCCGGGATCAGTTCGTCGATGGCGGAATTGATGGCCGCGTATTCGCCGCCGATGCCAAGGCCGGTGAAGAAGCGGCAGGCCGCAAAGAAGGCAAAGCCGGGTGAGAACGCGGTGGCCAGCGTCGCCACCATGTAGACCGCGAGCGTGGCCAGGAACAGCCGCTTGCGCCCGAGCCGGTCGGCCATGCGCCCGAACACCAGCGCCCCCAGCACCGCGCCGGCGATATAGAGCGAGCCCGACCAGCCCACCTGCGTCGCGGTCAGGCCCAGCGTATCGGGGCGCTCCAGCACGGCGCCGACCGAGCCCACCAGCGTGACTTCCAGGCCATCGAGGACCCAGGCAACGCCCAGCGCAATCGCCACGCGCCAGTGCCAGCGCGACCATGGCAGGCGGTCCAGCCGCCCCGGAATGTCGGTGCGGAATGCGGTGTCGACGGGAAGGCTGGCGAGGGCGGTATCGGTTGGCATTGCCAACCAGTATAGGAAACGGGGGCAAACGGGTGCCGCAGCGTTCAGCGGTACAGCACCGTGGGCAGCCAGAGGCCGATGCCGGGGAAGACGTAGAGCAGCACCAGCGCAATCAGCTGGATGCCCATGAACGGCAGCATGCCCAGGAAGATCTGGTTCAGCGTGACATGCGGCGGCGCCACGCCCTTCAGGTAGAACGCGGCCATTGCCACCGGCGGCGACAGGAAGGCGGTCTGCAGGTTCAGCGCCACCAGCAGCCCGAAGAACAGCGGGTCGATGCCGAAGTTGTCCAGCAGCGGGATAAAGATCGGCATGAAGATGATGATGATCTCGGTCCATTCCAGCGGCCAGCCGAGCAGGAAGATGATCAGCTGCGCCAGGATCATGAACTGCACCGGCGACAGGTTCAGCGACAGCACCCATTGCTCGACCAGCGCCTGTCCGCCCAGCAGCGCGAACGCCGCAGAGAAGATCGACGAGCCCACGAACAGCCAGCACACCATGGCGCTGGTCTTGGCCGTCAGCAGCACCGATTCCTTGACCACGCGGAAGTTCAGCTGCCGGTACGCTGCCGCCAGCAGCGCGCCGCCGAGCGAGCCCACCGCCGCGGCTTCGGTCGGCGTGGCCAGCCCGAACACGATCGAGCCCAGCACCGCCAGGATCAGCAGCGCCAGCGGGAAGAACGACGACAGCAGCATCTTGAAGATTTCCAGCCGCGCCAAGCTGAAGCGCCAGTAGAAGTACACCAGCACCGCCGCCACGGCCGCCAGCGTGATCCAGAACCAGCGGGGCGCAGATACCGCAGCCGCCGGCACTGGCGCTGGCTGCGCCCCGGCTTGCGCTGCGGTCGTGGGTGCAGGAGTGGTAGCGGCGGGAGCGGCCGGCGCTGCGGGCGCAGCTTCCACTGGCGGCGCCTGCAGGTCGTCGAGTGATGCGCTGCTTTCCTCGGCGCCTCCCATCGACAGCGGTGCCTCCACCGCGACGCTGGCGGCGGGCGCGGTGACCGCGCTGTATATCGTTCCCATCACCAACACCACGGCGATCGCCGGCAGCAGCACGATGCCCAGCTGGCGCGCGAACACTGCCGTCGGCAGGTCGGCATTGCGCGGGCCCTTGAGCGCGCGCATCAGGCCGGCACCGAGCGCAGGCAAGGCATGGGTGGCGCCGCCGGCTTCCAGCGTGCGCGCCACCGGCGGCAGCGGCACCACCCGCTCGGCTTCCGGCAGCGGCGGCGCGAGCGCGGGCTTGAGCTTGGCCAGGATCAGGATGTAGAGGATATAGAGCCCGGTCAGCATCAGGCCCGGGAAGAACGCGCCCGCATAGAGCTGCACCACCGACACGCCCGCGGTGGCGCCGTAGACGATCAGCAGCACCGACGGCGGGATCAGGATGCCCAGGCAACCGCCCGCGGTGACCGCGCCGGCCGACAGCGAGGTGTTGTAACCCGCGCGCAGCATGGCGGGGAAGGCGAGCAGGCCCATCAGCGTGACCACGGCGCCGACGATGCCGGTGGCGGTCGCGAAGATCGCGCAGGTCACCAGCGTGGCCACCGCGAGCGAGCCGGGAATCCACGCCAGCGCAAGGTGCAGGCTGCGGAAGAGCTTTTCGATCAGGTTGGAGCGCTCGACCAGGTAGCCCATGAACACGAACAACGGGATCGAGATCAGCACGTCGTTGGTCATGACCGCATAGGCCCGCTGCACCATCAGGTCCAGCGTCTGCTGCACCGCGATCGAGGGGTCGGCGTGGCGGTAGGCCAGCCAGGAGAACAGCACGCCCATGCCCATCAGCGTGAACGCGGTGGGGAAGCCCAGCATGATCGCCACCACGATCAGCGCCAGCATCAGCAGGCCGAGATGCCCGTTGGTCCAGTCCGCCGGCGCGGGCATGAACCACGCCACGGCGCCGACGATCAGCACCATCAGGGAAACGCCGAACCACAGTTCCTTCCTCATCGGCCGGCTCCAGGCTGGTCGTCGCGCGGCGGCGGTGACTCGGCCAGCTCAGCGGTAGGGGTGCCTTGCACCATCTCCTTGAGCTGCTCGACATCGACTTCCTCGACATCGCCTTCGCGCAGCGGCCAGCTGCCGTTCGCCAGGCACAGGATGCAGCGGATGGTCTCGGCCACGCCTTGCAGCAAAAGCAGCGCGCCGGCCACGGGAATCACTGCCTTGAACGGATAGATCGGCGGGCCGTCGGCGGCGATGGAAGAGTGTTCGTCCTGTGCCAGCGAGACCTCGAAGAAATCGATGCCGGCCCAGGCCAGCGCAATCACCCCGGGGAAGAAGAAGGCCAGGTAGAGCACCAGGTCGATTGACGCCTGCATCCGCGGCGACAGGAAGCCGTAGAGGATGTCGCCGCGCACGTGGCCGCGCTTGGCCAGGGTATAGGCGCCGGCCAGCATGAACAGCGTTCCGTACAGCATATTGCTGGCGTCGAACACCCAGGCGTGCGGCGTGCCCAGGACATAGCGCGAGAACACCTCGTAGCTGATCATCAGCGTGAGCCCGATGATCAGCCACGCGCCGGCCTGGCCGACGAAGGTGCTGATGCGGTCGATGCCAAGCAGCAGGCGTTGCACGGTTTGGCCCCTGGAGTGGCGCGGCTCAGGTGCGTTTGGAGAAGTAGTGGCTCGTTGCCAGCCGGAAATCGACGTTAGTGTCGTTCTGCCAGCGCGTGGCGCGCTCGGCGAAGGCCTTCATCGAATCATTGACCTTCTTGAACATCGGGTTTTCTTTTTCCTTGCGCGCCACGATCTCATCCCATACCTTCAACTGCGCCTGCAGCACCGAGTTGGGGGTCGCGTAGAACTTCACGCCTTGCTTCTGCAGCGCCTGGTAGTCCTTGGAATAGCGGTCGATCGCCTTGATCGACATATCCGCGGACGCCGCCTCCACCGCGTTGGCGATCAGCGCCTTGAGCTTGGCCGGCAGCGCGTCATAGCGCTTGCGGTTGAACAGGATCTCGAACTGCTCCGAGGGCTGGTGGAAGCTGCGCAGCATGCAGACCTTGGACACGTCCTGGAAGCCCAGCGCGCGGTCGGAGCTGGCGTTGTTGAACTCGGCTGCATCGAGCAGCCCGCGGTCCAGCGCCGGCACGATCTCCGCGCCCGGCAGCGCATTCACCGCGGCGCCCAGGCCGGTGAAGATGTCGATCGACAGCCCGACCGTGCGGAACTTCAGCCCCTTGAAGTCTTCCGGCTTGGTGATGGGCTTCTTGAACCAGCCCAGCGGCTGGGTCGGCATCGGGCCATACAGGAACGACACCACGTCCAGGTTCAGGCTGCGGTAGATCTCCTGCTGCAGCTCCTTGCCGCCGCCGTACTTGTGCCAGGCCAGCAGCATGTTCGGGTCCATGCCCCAGGCCGGGCCCGAGCCCCACAGCGCCAGCGCCGAGTTCTTGCCATACCAGTACGCGATCACGCCATGGCCGCCGTCCAGCGTGCCCTTGCTGACCGCGTCGATCAGGTCGAAGGCCTTGACCACCGCGCCCGCGGGCAGCAGCTCGATCTTCAGGTCGCCGCCCGACATATTGTTTACCTTGGTGACGAAGTCGCCGGCGAACTCATGGAAGATGTCCTTGGTGGGCCAGGTGCTCTGCCAGCGCATCGTGACCGGGCCTTGCGCCTTGACGATGGCCGGGAAGCCCATTGCCGCGGCGCCCGCGGCCGCACCGGCGGCCCCCCCAAGGAAGCCGCGCCGGGAAACGCCTGGCTTGGTTTCCGCTTCAGGTTTTGCTGCGCCTGCTTTCCTTGTCCTGGATGCCATGACCGCCTCCATTTGCTATGTGTTGGATTACCCGCGAGCGCCGGCCATGGGGGCCGAGACAACTCGCCACTGACGCGAACATCGGAAAAGTCGGGAAATCTGGAGCATGCCGGGCCAGTGGCCGCGCGGCAGGGGCGGGCGTGCAGGTGGCCCGTGATTCCCTTCATGGTAGGAAAGGGACAGGGAACCACAATCTAGGGATTACCCGCGCGGTGGGGGCCCGCGCACTTTGGCGGGGCCGGCCGATGCCGCGGACCTGGGGCTGGGCGCTCAGGTGCGGGCGATGCCGACCGTGAACTCGGCCTCCAGCAGCCCCGCTGTATCGGCAGCCTGGCGCACGCGCATCTGGTTCGGGTGCGACCCCGCGATCGGGTCCTGCGTGGTGGCGCGAGACGGCACGCCGCGCGCGCGGTAGGCCGGGTGGCTGCCCAGCACCTCGCGGTTCAGGGTATCGCTGAAGTACAGCTGGCTGGTCAGGGCTTCCGACCGCCCCAGCAGCACCTTGAAGTGGATATGGATGGCGCGTGGCGCGTACCAGCCGGGATAGATCGACGTGAACGTGGCCACGCCGTCCTGGCTGGTAGGCTGGACGCCACGCAGGAAACGCGCCTGGCGGTTGCCGCGGCCCTCGCCGCTGTAGTTGCCGTCGGCATCGCAGTGCCAGATGCTGACCAGCGCACCCGGCACCGGCCCGCAGCCGCGCCCGGCATCCACCACCCGGATGCGCAGCCGCAAGGGCTGGCCGGGCCGGTCGTCGCGGATGTCGGTGCGCACCAGGGCATCGTCAAGGTAGAAGGGGCCTTCGGTGGCGGCGGGCGTCAGCAGGCAGGCGGCAGGAGTGGCTGCTGCCGCCCCGGGCGCAATGCCGGCAGCGGCAAGCAGGCCGCCCAACTCATGCAGGAAGCGGCGGCGCGCCGCGTCGGTGGCTGCCGCGCTATCGGCGCCAATTGCCGGGCGCACTGTCATGGTGGGCTCCGAGGTGATCCGCGTGCGCCTTGCGGCGCGTGGTGCTGCCGCGCTGGCGCCGGGACGTCAGCGTCCCATCGCCTTGAGCATCGAGTAGCCGTGGCTGGTGATGCGCGGCTCCTGCCGGCGGCCGTGCAGGATCTCAAGTTGTACGAGTTGCTTTTCGACCAGTGCCTTCAGGTCGATGGGGTCGATCTGGCGGGAATCGCTGGAATCGAGGGAATCGGGGCCGTCGCTCAGCAATAGCAGCGTGGCAAGTTCATGCGGGCTCAGCACGTTCGTCTCCTTGGCTAGAGGGGGGCGTTTGCTGGGAGTCTGCGCGGCGCAGCAGCGCCAGGCGCGGGAAGATTGTCAAGAAGCCCTGGAGACGATGCGGCACATGCCGCCCATGCGTGCTGCGCCGCGGTGAAATGCTGCGGCGCGGCATCCTGTCTCCGGCGACTAACTGGTTTGACGAGGCCGGCAGCACGCGGTTCCGTGCAACCGCTCGACGGTTACATGTGACCGGGCGTCGCACCGCCGTCATCGTCATCCGTCGTTCATTATCAGCCTGTCACGATGACAATGTGATGGCCATGCCGATACTGTGGAATTGGGCGGCAGCCTACCGCCCTTGCACAGCTTGCGCCGCATCGCGGCGTCTATCGGCCCTGCTGCTCGCGCCACGCCTCGTACAGGTCGATGCCCTCGTCACGCGCCGGCACGTAGGCCAGCGTCATCTCCCGTTGCTCCAGCGGCCGGGCCAGCTCGATATAGCCGCGCTCCGCGGACAGGTCATAGGGTTCGCCGTCTTCATTGGAGTAGGCGTAGTAGACCGCCTTCACGCCGGCCAGGTACATTGCCGACAGGCACATCGAGCAGGGGTAGCCGCTGGCGTACACCGTGCAGCCGCTCAGGTCCGGCTTGCCCAGCGCCCGGCTGGCGGCGCGCACGGCCTGCATTTCGGCGTGTGCGCTCGGGTCGCAGGTGGCGTCTACCTCGTTCACCGCGCGGGCCAGCACCTCGCCGTCCCTGACGACCACGGCGCCAAAGGGCCAGGTATTGCGTTCGCGCACGTTCCCCATGGCGAGGCGGATGGAATCAAGCAGATAGGCTTCTGTCGTGGACACGCGTTGTCTCCGTTGAGGCCTGGCCCGTGCAGGCGGACGATGGTTCGGGCCTCGGGACTATAGGCCAGCGTGCGCCGGCATGGTGGCGTGGGCTGTTATAGGGCGTATTTGGGCCGCGCGCGAGCCGCGCCGGTTATTGGCGATGGCACTGGCGCGCATTCGAATCCTTAACTTCGCGTGGCGTGGCCCGCATGACAGAATGCGCCAGACCGCATCGATACCCCCATACCACTCACACCCGACGCATCCGCACGGAGGAAAGAACATGCTGGCGGCGCGCCTGTCCATCTGCCTTGCCCTGGTCATTGCCATGCTGACATCCATCCCAGCCGCCGCCGGCGGCCCGCCCGAACAACAGCTGCGCGAGGCCGCGGCCAGCGGCAACGCCGCGCAGGTCACCGCACTGCTAGGCCAGGGCGCCAGCATCGATGACCGCGATGCGCAGGGACGCACGGCGCTGCTGCTGGCCACGCACCACAACCGCGTGCAGGCGGCCAGGGTCCTGATCGATGCCGGCGCCGACGTGAACGCGAAAGATGCCATCCACGACAGCCCCTACCTGTACGCCGGCGCGCGCGGCTACAACGAGATCCTGCGCCTGACGCTGGCCCACGGCGCGGACCTGCGCAGCACCAACCGCTACGGCGGCACCGCGCTGATTCCCGCCGCCGAGCGCGGCCATGTCGAGACCGTGCGCACGCTGATCGCGGCCGGCGTGGCGGTGAATCATGTCAACAAGCTCAAGTGGACCGCCTTGCTGGAGGCCATCATCCTTGGCAACGGCGGGCAGGCCCATACCGAGATCGTGCGCCTGCTGGTCAAGGCGGGCGCCGACGTGAACCTGGCCGACGGCGACGGCGTCTCGCCGCTGCAGCATGCGCGCCAGCGCGGCTATACGCAGATCGAGCAGATTCTGAGCGCCGCCGGCGCACGCTGAACCTTGCGCCGCAAGGCGGCTCGCTCTCGCCTGCCTCATATATACTGTCAGTGTGCATACAAAATGGTGAGAGCGATGTCTGCGAGAGCGAAACGCAACGCAACGAGCGGCAGCAATGAGGCGGCGGATGCAGTGCCGGAAGCCGATCCGGCAAAGGAATTGCTCTGGGCCCGCCCGGGGTTCCTGGTGCGGCGCTTGCACCAGATCCACGTCGCGATGTTCTTCGAGGAGTGCAAGTCGCCCAATATCACGCCCGTGCAATATGCCATCCTGACGGTGCTGTCGGTGCTGCCGGGATTGGACCAGACTTCGCTCGGGCAGGAGGTCGGCCTGGACCGGACCACGACCGCCGACGTCGTGCGCCGGCTCGAGGAGCGCGGGCTGGTAGAGCGCCGCGACAACCCCGCCGACCGGCGCACCCGCCATGTCCACCTGACGCGGGAAGGCAAGAGCGTGGTCACGGCGCTGCGTGCCGACATGGCGCGTGCGCAGGAGCGCATGCTGGCGCCGCTGAAGCCCGCCCAGCGCGAAGTGTTCATGGACCTGCTGGCGACGCTGGTGGAAGCCAACAACCAGTACAGCCGCACCGTGCTGCGCAGCATGTAAGCCCGACGGCGGGCGCAAGGCCTGCCGCGCCCATGCGCTAGACCGGGTAGACCAGGTCGTTGGCGATGATGGTGGTGTCGTAGACAACCTGCCGCTCGCGCAGCAGCAGCCTGCCACCCTGGCGGCGGAAGCGGTCGTAGTAGGTCCCCGCCAGGTGGATCGTGGTGGGGCCCTCCACCAGCGTCTGCAGCAGCATGTAGTTGGCCTGTGCCACGATATCGCCGTCCGCGGTTTCGTCGCTGACACGCGTGTTGGTCACCAGGTGCAGGTTGTAGCGCGGCGCGAACATCTGGGTATTGGCAATCGCAGCGGCGCGGTCGCGCATCATGCCCACCCCTTCGGCGTAGACCAGCCCCACCGGCAGGTTGCGCTCGGCATTCTCGCGCGCGGTGATCCGGTAGAGCGCGTCCTCGGTGAAGAAGCGGGGCCATTGCTCGACCAGGCCGGCGTCGAGCACCGCGCAGTATTCCGCGTGGAAGGCCTCGATCTCCAGCCGCAGTTCAATGGCGCGCGCGGTGCCGAGGGCGCTCTCGCGATAGAGGGAATAGTTCATCGGTTTCATGTTCTGGGGAATCCCGTTAGCCGCCGTTCAGAATCCCATCACGCCGCGGTAGTACTGGTACATCGCACGGATGGCGGATTCGGAGATCAGGGAGTTGGAGGTGCCGACCTGGTCCGGATCCAGCTTGAGCACATTGAGGTCGCTGCTGGAGCGGCGCACGCCTTCCTGCACGAACTTCATCGCCTCGTTGTCCTCCAGACCCAGGAAGCCTGCGGGGCCCATCAGGTTGCCCTGGCGCAGGCGGTGTTGCGTCATCTCCTCGGTATCGTCCTCGTAGCCGAACATGGTCCACAGCATCAGCATGCTGTCCGGCCCGTTGGGCACGATCTGGCGCACGCCGAGGGTGTTCATTTCGCGCTGCACGATCAGGTTCGGCCAGATCGTCTGCATCGTCACCGACCACGGCGAATCGAACTCTTTCACATACTCCAGGAAGCGTTCGTCCTCCAGGCGCATGCCTTCATGGTATGAGCGCATCTCCTTCTTGTTCTCGTCGCTGACCGCCGCGTACTTGTCTTCCTTTTTCGCCGACGCCATGGTGCCGTGCCGCCCGTGCACGGGATCGGCGATCATGGCGCTTTCATTGCCCGCCACCAGCAGTCCGAACACCACCAGGAAGGAGTGCAGCAACGTGGCGTGGTACGGGTCCTTGAGGTTCTCGTGGTACATCTTCCAGTTGCACGGGAGTTCGTTCTTGTAGTACCCGAGCACCTTGAGCGGCTTGCCGTTGAAGACGATGTCGAAGTCCTTGAGGATCTCCGGCGTCAGGTAGTCTTCCAGGCTTTCCATGTCCGCCGCGTACGAGGCGAAGACTACGCCGTTGCGCGTGGCCACATTCAGCTTGACCAGGCCGTGGTCCTCGTTGCGGAAGTCCCTGGGCATGCCGCCCGCGCGATTAACGCCGCGCTTGAACGGAACGCCCTGCAGGTTGCCCTTGAGGTCGTAGGACCACTGGTGATAGGGGCAGACGAATTCCTTCGCATTGCCCTGGCTGTGGCGGCAGAATTCGGCGCCGCGGTGCGCGCAGCGATTTTCGAAGACGTTGACCGAGCCGTCTTCGGCGCGCGACACCACCACCGGCGTCGCGCCGACATAGGAGCGCTTGTAGTCGCCGGCGTTGGGGATTTCCGCTTCGAGCGCGACGTAGTTCCAGGAGCGTCCGCGAAAGATCTTCTGCAGCTCGAGGTCATGCACCTCCTTGCTGGTGTAGACCCAGTCCGGGATGTAGTGCAGGCTGTCTTCGGGCCAACGGCAGTCGGCCAGGCCGGCGTCTTTCTTGCCCAGCGTGTGCTGGATCACCGCTTGTGTCTGGTACATGTGGGAGTCCTTTCAGAGTGTAGTGGGGCTGGCCGCTGCCGTCGGGAGCTCGCGCACCAGCTGTCGCAGCGGCAAGGCGTCGTCGCACAGCCGTGGCAGCAGGTCTTCGACGGCATGGCCGAAGAGCGCGCGCAGCGGCCGCAGGTCGCCGCCGGCATTGATGGCGATGGCGTGGCTGAGCCGGCCGTGCCGGGTGCCGAGCAGCATGAACCTGGGGCAGGGCGCGTCGCTGGCGGCGATGCCGCGCCAGGCATAGCGGGTATCGGGAGTGGCCGCGCCGAGCATCTGCACGTTGCAGCCGAACTGGTCGGTCCAGAACCACGGCATCGCCGCGGGTTCGGCCTGCACGCCCAGCATGGCCGCGGCGGCGATGCGCGCCTGCTCGTTGGCGCTTTGCCAGGATTCCAGCCGCATGTGGGCGCCGAACCGGGGCTGGTACTGGCTGCAGCAGTCGCCCGCGGCATAGATGCCGGCCGCGCTGGTGCGGCCCTGCTGGTCGACCTGGATGCCGCCGTTGGCTGGGTCCAGCGCCAGGCCGGCGGCGGCGCCGAGCGCAACCTCGGGCGTCAGCCCGATCGCGACCACCACCAGCGGCGCCTGCAACGCCGCGCCGTCCGCAAGCCTGACCAGCACGCCATCGGCCCGCGGCACCAGGGCCGCGATGCCGCAGCCGAGCCGCAGCTCGACGCCTTGCGCAAGCACGCGCTGCGCCAGCCAGCTGCCAAGCTCAGGCGGCAGCGCGCGGCCGAGCAGCCGGTCGGCGCTTTCGATCAGCGTGAGCCGGAGGCCGAGTCCGGCCGCGGTCGAGGCCGTCTCCAGGCCAAGGAAGCCGCCGCCGATCACGATCACCTCACGCGCGCGCTGCATGGCATCGCGCAGGCGGGCGGCGTCGTCGAGCGTGCGCAGGTAGTGCACGTGGGGCGTGCCCGGGGGAAGCGTAGGCAGGACGCGCGCATTGCCGCCTGTGGCGAGCAGGCAGGCGGCGTAGCGAATGGCCTCGCCGTCGGCGCAGTGCGCCACGCTGTGCGCGGGGTCCAGCGCGGTGACCGTGGTGCCAAGCCGCAGCTCGATCTCCTGCCCGGCATAGAAGCCGGCGGGGTGCACGCCGATCTTGCCGTCCTGCGCGGCATCGGCGAGCACGGACTTGGACAGCGGCGGGCGTTCGTACGGTGCATGGCGCTCGCCGCCGGCCATGACGATGCGGCCACGATGGCCGAGCCTGCGCAGTTCGGCAGCGGCCATCGCGCCTGCCTGGCCGGCGCCGACAATCAGGATGGGCGTGTCTTGTGGCATGCTCGGCTCCTTCAAAGCTCGACCCACACCCGGCTGTCTTCGAACTTGACCGGGTAGGTGCGGATGTCGCTGGTGGCAGGCGCGCACATCGCCTTGCCGGAGCGGATGTCGAAGCGGGCCTGGTGCAGCGGGCACTCGATGCAGCCGTCTTCCAGGTAGCCGTCGGACAGCAGCGCGTACTGGTGCGTGCAGACGTTGTCGGTGACGAAGTACTGGTCGTCGCTGCGATAGACGGCGAGCTGGCGGTCCCCCAGCGTGAGCGGCATTACCTCGTCGTTCTGCAGGCCGTGGGCGGCGTCGATTTCAATCCATGCCATGGCGATCTCCGTGAATTTGATTTGTCAGTATGCTGAATATATAAGATCAGTGTACTGATGTTTTTTGCTCGCAGTATTCTGGTTAACCCTGGACCGGGTTGGCCGCGCCGGATCGTGCTGACCCCACCGCGGGCGCGCCGGCCTGCAGCGACGGGCGGGCCTGCCAGCGCGCCAGGATCTCGCCCATGATGCCGCGGCGGAACGTCAGCACGCACACCACGAAGATCAGCCCCGTCACCATGCTGACCGATTCGCCCAGCGTTTCGAACCAGCCGATGCCGGTCATGGCCGCGAGCGCATTGCCGGCGTCGCCCAGCTTGTTTTCCAGCGCCACGATCACCAGGGCGCCGACCAGCGGGCCCGACAACGTGCCCATGCCGCCGACCAGGGTCATCAGGATGACCGTGCCCGACATCATCCAGTGCACGTCGGTGAGCGTGGCAAAGCCCAGCACCAGGGTCTTGAGCGCGCCCGCCAGCCCGGCCAGCGCCGACGACAGCACGAACGCCAGCAGCTTGAAGCGGTCCGCGTCATAGCCCAGCGAGATGGCACGCGGCTCGTTCTCCTTGATCGCGCGCAGGATCTGCCCGAACGGCGAGTTGACGATGCGCATGATGCCGAGAAAGGCCGCTGCGGTGATCAGCAGCACGACGTAGTACATGGTGTGGTCCGACGCCAGCGGCAGCACGCCGAACAGGTCGCCCCGCGGCACCGCCTGGAGGCCGTCTTCGCCACCGGTCGCGGGCGTCTGCAGGCAGAAGAAATAGAACATCTGCGCCAGCGCCAGCGTGATCATGGCGAAGTAGATGCCCTGCCTGCGTATTGCCAGTGCACCAAACACCAGGCCGAGCAGGGAACCGAAGGCGGTGCCTGCGAGCAGGCCCAGCTCCGGCGTCAGTTGCAGGAACTTCATCGCATAGCCGCAGGCATAGGCGGCGCCGCCGAAGAAGGCCGCGTGGCCGAACGACACCAGGCCGGTGTAGCCCAGCAGCAGGTTGAAGGCGCAGGCAAAGAGCGCGAAGCACAGCAGCTTCATCACCAGCACCGGGTAGGCGCCCAGCCAGGGCGCAAGCAGCAGGACCGCCAGCAGCAGTCCGTAGGCGAAGGTTGCACGCTTTCCGCTTGCCATCATTTTTCCTTTCCAAAGAGCCCGGCGGGGCGCACCAGCAGCACGCACACCATGGCGACGAAGACCACCGTCGCGGAGGCTTCGGGGTAGTAGACCTTGGTGATGCCCTCGAAGACACCCAGGCCAAGTCCGGTGAAGATCGAGCCAAGGATCGAACCCATGCCGCCGATCACCACCACGGCGAAGACCGTGATGATCAGGTTCTGGCCCATCAGCGGCGAGACCTGCATCACCGGCGCGGCCAGCACGCCCGCCAGCGCGGCCAGGCCCACGCCGAACGCGTAGGTCAGCGTCACCAGCAGCGGCACATTGACGCCGAAGGCCTCGACCATGCGCGGATTCTCGGTGCCGGCGCGCAGATAGGCGCCCAGCCGCGTCTTCTCGATCATGAACCAGGTGGCAAAGCACACCGCCAGCGACGCCAGCACCACCCATGCACGGTAGTTGGGCAGCACCATGAAGCCCAGCTGGCTCACGCCAGACAAGGCTTCCGGCGTGGGGTAGGGCAGGCCTGAGACGCCGTAGACCGAGCGCAGCGCGCCTTCGATCAGCAGGCAGATGCCCAGCGTCAGCAGCAGCCCGTACAGGTGGTCGAAGCGGTAGAGGTGGCGCAGCATGGTGCGCTCAAGCACCACGCCGAGGGTCCCGGCCAGCACCGGTGCCAGCACCAGCATCAGCCAGTAGTTGAGCCCGAGGTAGTTCAGGCCCATCCAGGCCAGCACCGCGCCAAGCATGAACAGCGCGCCGTGCGCAAAGTTGATCACGTTGAGCAGGCCGAAGATCACGGCCAGCCCCAGGCTCAGGATCGCGTAGAACGAGCCGTTGACCAGCCCCAGCAGCAACTGGCTCAGCAGCGCGGGCAGGGGCACTCCAAACAATTCCATGAAAAGTCTCCTTAAACGCCCAGCAAGGCGCTGAGCGTGGGCATCTTTCGTTCGAGCTCATCGGCGCCGAAGGCCTCGACGATGCGGCCGTGCTCCATCACGAAGAAGCGGTCCGCCAGCGGCGCGGCAAAGCGGAAGTTCTGCTCCACCATGACGATGGTGTAGCCGCGGCTGCGCAGCATGGCGATCATCTTCGCCAGCTTTTGCACGATCACGGGCGCCAGGCCTTCCGAGATCTCGTCGAGCAGCAGCACGCTGGCGCCAGTGCGCAGGATGCGGGCCACCGCCAGCATCTGCTGCTCGCCGCCCGACATGCGCGTGCCCTGGCTCTTGCGCCGCTCGTGCAGGTTGGGGAACATCTCGTAGATCTCGCCCAGCGTCATGGGCTCGCGCAGTCCGACCGCGCCCGGGGTGCAGGCGAATTGCGGCGGCAGCAGCAGGTTCTCCTCGCAGGACAGGCTGGCGAAGATGGCGCGCTCTTCCGGGCAGTAGCCCAGGCCCAGCGGCGCGATGCGGTGCGTCTTCATGTCGATGGTTTCCTGGCCGTGCACGCGCACCGAACCCTTGCGCATGCCGACCAGGCCCATGATGGCCCGCAGCGTGGTGGTGCGTCCGGCGCCGTTGCGGCCGAGCAGCGTCACCACCTGGCCCGGGTTGACGGTCAGGTCCACGCCGTGAAGGATGTGCGACTCGCCGTACCAGGCGTGCAGGCCGCGGAGTTCGAGGGCAGGGGAGGCCGTCCTGGTCATGATGCCTCCGCGTTCAGCGCCGCCGCGGCTGCGGGGCGGTCTTCGGGTTCGTCGGTGGTTCCCATATAGGCTTCCCTTACCTGCGGATTGCGTGAGATCTCGTCATAGGTCCCTTCTGCCAGCACCGCGCCGCGCTGCAGCACCGTGATGCGGTCCACGATGGACGACACCACGCTCATGTTGTGCTCCACCATCAGCACTGTCCGCCCCGCCGAAACGCGCTTGATCAGGGCGGTGACGGTCTCCACGTCTTCATGGCCCATGCCTTGTGTCGGTTCGTCCAGCAGCATCAGTTCCGGGTCGGTCGCGAGCGTGGTGGCAAGCTCCAGCGCGCGCTTGCGCCCATAGGCCAGCTCCGCCGTGCCCAAGTGCGCGAAGCCGGCCAGGCCGACCGCATCCAGCAGTTCCATGGCGCGGCTGTCCAGCCGCGACAGGGAGCGCCTGCCGCGCCAGAAATGCCACGAGGTTCCCAACCTGCGCTGCAGCGCGATGCGCACGTTCTCCAGCACCGTCAGTTGCGGAAATACCGCCGAGATCTGGAACGAGCGGATCACCCCCATGCGGGCGATCTGGGCCGGCCGCAGCGCGGTGATGTCGGTGCCGTTGAAGTGGATCGAGCCGGACGAGGGCGCATGGAACTTCGTCAGCAGATTGAAGCAGGTGGTCTTGCCGGCGCCGTTGGGGCCGATCAGCGCATGGATCGAGCCCCGCCGCACGGACAGGCTGACATCGCTGACTGCGGTAAAGCCCTTGAAGGCCTTGGTCAGTCTCTGCGTCTGCAGGATTACATCAGTGTCAGGCATGGCGCGCTCACTTCTTCACCAGGGGGCATTCGCTGGCGGACAGCGGCCGGAAGGCTTCGTCGCCGGGGATCGTGCCGATGTACCTGACCAGGTCCCACGGGCCCTTGGACTCGGCCGGGGTCTTGGCCTGGGCCAGGTACATGTCATGCACCATGCGGCCGTCGACACGCACCTTGCCGTTGCGCACGAAGGCATCGTTGACGGGCAGCGCGCGCATCTTCTCCGCCACGGCCGGGCCTTCCACGGTCTTGGCGGCTTCCACCCCCTTCAGGTAATGCAGCACGCCTGAATAGACGCCGATCTGGCCATGCGTGGGATAGGCCTTGTGGCGCTTGTAGTAGCGCTCGACGAACTCCTTCGACTTGCCATCCAGGTCGAGCTTGAACGGGTCGACATAGGTCAGCCCCTGCGCGGCGTTCAGGCCCAGGCTCTTGATATCGGTGATGAAGGTGGAGGGCGTGATCACCGTCTGGCCTGCCTTGATCAGGCCGAACTCGCCGGCTGCCTTGACCCCGTTGATCATGTCGTTGCCGGCATTGGCCAGCACCACCACCTTCGCCTTGGAAGCCGAGGCGGCCACCACCGGGCTGCTGAAATCGCTGGCGTTGAGCGGATGCCGGGTGGCACCCACGTTCTTGCCGCCGCCGGCGTCCACGGCCTTGCGGAAATCCGCCTCCAGCGACTGGCCGAAGGCGTAGTCCACGGTGATGTAGTACCAGCTGTTGCGGCCCTGTTCGATCATGCGCCGCACCAGCGGGTAAGACACCGAATACGTGTCCCAGGCCCAGTGGAAGCCGGTGGGCGAGCAGTTCTGGTTGGTCAGTGCCATGGCGCCGCCGGTCGAGACGATGTCGATCTTCTGCTTCTGCCGCGCCACCTCCTGCACCGCCAGCGCGGTCGACGAGTTGGGGAAGTCGATCACCATGTCGACGCCATCGGTATCGAACCAGCGGCGCGCCAGCGACGAGGCGATATCGGCCTTGTTCTGGTGATCGGCGGAAAGCACCGTCACGGGTTTGCCGAGGGCCTTGCCGCCGAACTCTTCCACCGCCATCTGCGCGGCAAGCACGGAGCCCTTGCCGGAGAGGTCGGCATAGGAGCCGGACATGTCGGTGATGACGCCGATCTTCACGCCATTGGCGTCGGCCAGTGCGGGCGTGGCGGCGGCCAGGCCCAGCAGGGCGGAGGACGCAGCGAGGGTGCGGAGGATGCGAGAGGTGGACATCAGGGGCTCCAGGTTGTCTACGCGAAAGATTGGAATGGTTACGATGGCTGCGTCGGCAGACCGCGGCGCCATCGCTGCGCCGCGGGTAGCGCGGATAAACTCAGTATGCTGAATAGTTGACCGGAAGAAAGGGCGGAGAGATCCGCCCTTCAGCTTCACCCGTAGTGCCGCTCAGGTAGCCAGGTCGCGGCCGCGCGTCTCCGGCACGAACAGCATGCCGATGACGAAGGCCAGGCCGGCGATGATCACCGGGTACCACAGGCCGAAGTAGACGTCGCCGCTGGCCACGTTCATGGCCGTGACCACGAAGGACAGCATGCCGCCGACCCAGCCCGCGCCGAGGTGGAAGGGCAGCGACAGCGAGGTGTAGCGCACCCGGGCCGGGAACAGTTCCACCATGAAGGCCGCCATCGGCCCGTACACCATCGCCAGGAACAGGATCGGGACCAGCAGCAGCACGAATACCATCGGCGTGTTGATCTTCGCGGGGTCCGCGCGCTCGGGCCAGCCGGCCGCCACCAGCGCGCTCTTGATGGCGTCGCGGTCAAAGCCCTGCAGCGTGCGATCCGCGATGCGTACTTCCGCCTGCGCCGGATTGCTGGCCGGCACGAAGGTGTAGCCCACGCCCAGGTCGGTCAGGTAGCCGCGGATCTTGTCGCAGGCGGACACCGGCTCGCCGAACAGGCGCGCCTTGCAGTCGCCGGCCGTCACCCGCACGGCGCCTTGCTGCTGGAACTGCTCGAGTGCCGGATTGGCATAGTGGGTCAGGCCCTTGAACACCGGCTGGATGCACACCGCCGCCAGCAGGCAGGCGGCCATCATGATGTACTTGCGGCCGATGCGGTCGGACAGCCAGCCGAACAGCAGGTAGCAGGGCGTGGCCACCACCAGCGCGATCCCGATCAGCATGTGGACTGTTTCGAGCGGCACGTGCAGCGTCTTGTTGAGGAAGAACATCGAGTAGAAGTGCCCGGTGCCGAAGATGGCGCCCAGGCCCGCCGCCACCACGAACAGCAGCAGCACGGACTTGAGGTTCTTCCAGTTGGTGAAGCTTTCGCGGATCGGCGCCCTGGAGGTGGTGTTGGCAGCCTTCATCCGGGCAAAGACCGGCGATTCATGCAGCTTGCCGCGGATGTAGACCGAGATCACCAGCATCACCAGCGACACGATGAAGGGAATGCGCCAGCCCCAGTCACGGAACTCGGCCTCGGTCAGGAAGGTCTTGAGCAGGTAGACGACCAGCAACGAGGACAGCAGGCCCAGCGTTGCCGTGGTCTGCAGCGAACTGGTGTACAGCCCGCGCTTGTGCACGGGGGAGTGCTCGGCCACGTAGGTGACCGCGCCGCCGACCTCGCCGCCCAGCGCCAGGCCTTGCAGCAGCCGCAGCAACACCAGCAGCACCGTGGCGGTGATGCCGATCTGCTCATACGTGGGCAGCACGCCGACGCCGACGGTGGCAACACCCATCAGCAGGATGGTGACCAGGAAGGTGTACTTGCGCCCGATCAGGTCGCCCAGGCGGCCGAACAGCAGCGCGCCCACCGGCCGTATCAGGAAGCCTGCGCCGAAGGTGGCCAGGCTGGCCAGGAAGGCGGCAGTCTCATTGCCCTTGGGGAAGAACAGTGCGCCGAAGTACACCGCCAGTGCGGCGTAGATGTAGAAGTCGTACCACTCCATCAGGGCGCCGAAGGAAGAGGCAAGGATGACCTTGCGCTCCTCGGCTGTCATGCCGGAGGCGGGGGCGCGTGTCTCGCTGCGAGTCAGGCTGATCGTCATGGCGGGGGTCCTTTGGTCTAGCTGTTGTCTCTATATGTCTGCTCGTCCCGGCGGTGCCGGCGCCGCTGGCCAGGGCCTGTCGGCCCCTCGCGCAGTGCAGCGCCGCATCCTTCCGGTGCATCAGTCAGTATGCTGATGAGAAACGCAGTATGCTGAGCAAAATGTGGGCCAGTCCACAATGTGCCGGAATGCCCGAAATCGCCTGTTTAAATGGTCTTTTAATATCATCAGCATACTGAGCATCTGGGCTCAGTGTACTGAGGGCCTATGGCCATCGTTATAGGTGTTAACCCTCCGCGCCGCTTCTAGACTTTTGGAAATTCGCTGACTAGAATCCGAAACTAATCAGTGTACTGAGCAATTGCATCGGCGCACGCCGCATGCCATGCAGGACGCGCCCGCAGCGAAGCGATTTCACCAATCAGGAGCCCCCACCAGCATGACCAAAGTGAAGAAGATCGCCCTCGAAGAGCATTTCATGACGCCGGGATTCCAGGCCTATTCCAAGGCGTTCACGCAGCATATCGATCCGGCGGTGTTTGCCGAGCTGGACCGCCGCCTCGCCGATTTCGACGAGGACCGCCTCGCCGAGATGGACCGTGCCGGCATCGACATCACGGTGCTGTCGCAGACTGGCCCGGGCGTGCAGGGCGAGTCCGACACCGGCCTTGCCCTGGCGCGGGCGCGCGAGAGCAATGACTTCCTGGCCGCGCAGATCGCACGCCACCCGACGCGCTTTGCCGGCTTTGCCGCGCTGCCCATGCACGACCCGGAACAGGCCGCGCGCGAGCTGGAACGCGCCGTGTGCGAGCTTGGCTTCAAGGGCTCGCTGGTGAACGGCCATACCCACGGGCGCTACTACGACGACCCGGCATACGATGCTTTCTGGGAACGCATGCAGGCGCTGGACGTGCCCATGTACCTGCACCCGACCGATGCGCTGGTTCAGCCGCAGGTCCTGGCGGGCCACCCCGAACTGACCGGCGCGGCGTGGGGCTGGGGCGTAGAGACCGCATCGCATGCGCTGCGGCTGCTGTTCGGCGGCGTGTTCGACCGCTTCCCGCGCCTGAAGCTCATCCTCGGCCATATGGGCGAGGGCCTGCCGTACCAGCGCTGGCGCTTCGACAGCCGCTTTGCGGTCTATTCGCACGGCGTCCGGCTGGCGCGCGCGCCTTCGGAATACATCGGCACCAATATCGTCATCACCACTTCGGGGGTGTGCTCGCACGGTGCGCTGGCCGGTGCCATTGCCGAGCTCGGCGCGGAGGCCGTGATGTTCTCGGTCGACTACCCCTACGAATCGACCGAAGTCGCGGCGAAGTTCATCGAGGACGCGCCGCTCGACGACACCACGCGCGCGCTGGTCTGCCACGGCAACGCGCAACGCCTGCTCAAGCTGTAACCGTACAACCCGAGGACCCTCATGCAAAAAGTCTTTCGCATCGGCCAGATCGTTCCCAGCTCGAACACGACCATGGAAACCGAGATTCCCGCGATGCTGCTGGCGCGCCAGCAGATCCGCCCGGAGCGCTTTACCTTCCACTCCAGCCGCATGCGCATGAAGAAGGTGGTCAAGGAAGAGCTGGCCGCCATGGATGCCGAATCCGACCGCTGCGCGGTGGAGCTCAGCGACGCCCGCGTCGACGTGCTCGGCTACGCCTGCCTGGTCGCCATCATGGCCATGGGCCACGGCTATCACCGCAAGTCGGAGCAGCGCCTGAAGGCCCACACCATCGAGAATGGCGGCGACGCGCCGGTGATCACCAGCGCCGGTGCGCTGGTGGATGCGCTGCGCGTGATCGGCGCGCGCCGCATCGCCGTGGTGGCGCCGTACATGAAGCCGCTGACCGAGCTGGTGGTGGACTACATCCGCAACGAAGGCTATGAGGTGGTGGACTACCGTGCGCTGGAGATTCCGGACAACCTTGAGGTCGGCCGCCACGATCCGTCGCGGCTGCCGGGCATCGTGTCGCAGATGAAGCTGGCGGATGTCGATGCCATCGTGCTGTCGGCCTGCGTGCAGATGCCGTCGCTGCCGGCAGTGGCAAAAGTGGAGGCGATGACGGGCAAGCCGGTCATCACCGCGGCCATCGCCACCACCTACGCCATGCTCAAGGCGCTGGACCTGGAGCCGGTCGTGCCGGGCGCCGGCGCGCTGCTGTCGGGCGCCTACTGAGGGCATGCCATGACCACTTTCCTTTATGGCGGGCATGTCCATGCCAACGGCATTCGCCAGCACTACCTGCGCTATGGCGGAAGTGACGGTGCACGCGCCGCGCGCGATCCCGTGATCATCGTGCCGGGCATCACCAGCCCGGCAATCACCTGGGGCTTCGTCGGCGAGCGCTTTGGCGCCAGCTTCGATACCTATGTGCTGGACGTGCGCGGGCGTGGCCTGTCGTCGGCCGAGGCCGGGCTGGACTACAGCCTCGACGCCCAGGCCCGCGACGTAGTGGCCTTTGCCGAGGCGCTTGGCCTGCGCCGCTACAGCGTGGTTGGCCATTCGATGGGCGCACGCATCGGCGTGCGCGCCGCGGCGGGCCGGCCTGGCGGCCTGGCCAGGCTGGTGCTGGTGGATCCGCCGGTGTCGGGGCCCGGGCGCCGCGCATATCCCGCGCACCTGCCGTGGTATGTGGACTCCATCCGCCTGTCGCGCCAGGGCACCGACGTGGAGGGCATGCGCCGTTTCTGCCCGACCTGGACCGACGAGCAGCTGCGCCTGCGCGCCGAATGGCTGCATACCTGCAACGAAGACGCCGTGGTGCGCAGCTTCGAGGATTTCCATCGCGACGACATCCATGCGGACCTGCCCCGGGTCAAGGTGCCGACGCTGCTGATGACCGCCGGGCGTGGCGACGTGGTGCGCGCTGAAGACGTGGCGCAGATCCGCACGCTGCTGCCGGGGGTGCTGGTCAGCCACGTTGCCAGTGCCGGCCACATGATCCCGTGGGATGACGAAGCGGGCTTTTACGCGGCGCTGGGGGATTTCCTCGGCGCGCCGCTGACGCAATGACAAGCAAGGAGGCGACATGCCGGTAAGTGACCACCAGATGATCGAGGCCTGGCGCAAGGTGCTGAAGCTGTCGCGGCTGGAGCCGGGCCAGACCGTCACCATCCTGACCAGCGCTGCGACCCACCCGCAGACGCTGTCCACCGCGCTGATCGCCACGCAGGCGATGGGTGCCATCGTCAACCGGCTCGACCTGCCGCCGGTCAACGGTGAAAAGGCGCTGAGCCGCGACGCGCTGGCCTACCTGGGCACGACTCCGCTCACGGGCAACCGTGCCGCGATTGCCGCGCTCAGGGAAAGCGACCTGGTGCTGGACCTGATGACGCTGCTGTTCTCCCCCGAGCAGCACGACATCCTGAAGGGCGGCACCAAAATCCTGCTGGCCGTCGAGCCGCCCGAGGTGCTGGCGCGCCTGGTGCCTTGCGAGGCCGACCGCGAGCGCGTCAAGGCCGCCTCCGAGCGGCTGGCCCGCGCCAAGGAAATGCATGTGGTGTCGCCGGCCGGCACCGACCTGCGCTGCCCGCTGGGCGAGTTCCCGGCCATCAGCGAGTATGGCTTTGTCGACGAGCCCGGGCGCTGGGACCACTGGCCCAGCGGCTTCGCGCTGACCTGGCCCAACGAGGGCGCTGCCAACGGCACCATCGTGCTGGAGCGCGGCGACATCCTGCTGCCGCAGAAGACCTACGTCACCGAGCCGGTCATGCTGACGGTCGAGGGCGGCTTTGCCACGCGCATCGAAGGCGGCCTGCACGCCGAACTGCTGAGCGAGTACATGGCCTCCTTCAACGACCCGCAGGCCTATGCCATCTCGCATATCGGCTGGGGGCTGCAGCCGCGCGCGCACTGGTCCACGCTGGGGCTGTACGATCGCGAGGCCACCATCGGTATGGACGCGCGCGCGTTCGAGGGCAACTTCCTGTTCTCGCTCGGCCCCAATAACGAAGCCGGCGGCAGCCGCACCACAGCCTGCCATATCGATATTCCCGTGCGTAACTGTACCGTCCGCCTGGACGGCGTAGATGTGGTGAGCCGCGGCAAGGTCACGGACGGATTCCGCTATCCGGAGGAGAAGTAGCCATGCACAAGGAGATCGGCGCGTACCAGCGCCAGGGCTTCGGCAACGACCTGGAACTGGCGGGCCCGATCGGGCTGCTGGTGGTCGATTTCGTCAACGGCTTTGCCGATCCGGAGGTGTTCGGCGGCGGCAATATCCGCGAGGCCATCGCCAACACCGTGCCGCTGCTGGCCGTGGCACGGCGCGAGGGCTGGGCGATTGCACACAGCCGCATCGTTTTTGCAGACGATGGTTCGGACCACAACATCTTCTCCATGAAGGTGCCGAACATGCTGTCGCTGAAGGAGCGCGAGCGCAACAGCGCCATCGTCGAAGAACTGGCGCCGCGGGCCGGCGAGCTGGTGGTGCGCAAGACCGTGCCGTCGGCGTTCTTCGGTACGTCGCTGGCCGCCTGGCTGACGCAGCGCGGCGTGCGCACGCTGGTGGTGGCCGGCGCGGTGACCAGCGGCTGCGTGCGCGCCAGCGTGGTGGACGCCATGCAATACGGCTTCCGGCCGCTGGTGCTGTCGGATTGCGTCGGCGACCGCGCGCTTGGACCGCACCAGGCCAACCTGTTCGACATGGAACAGAAATATGCCAAGGTCACCACCCGCGCGGAAGGGCTGGCGGCCATCGGGGTGCGCGAATGAGCGCTTGCATGAATCATCGGGACGGATAAGACAATGACATCGTCGATGGAACCGGATCATTCGGAAGGAGGGCGCGGCCAGGGCGTGGGGGCCCGGGTGGCGCGCAAGGAAGACGCCAGGCACCTGCACGGCAAGGGCCGCTTTGTCGCGGACATCGCCATGCCGGACCTGCAGGAGGTGGCCTTCCTGCGCAGCCCCGTGGCGCATGCCAGGCTGTTGTCCGTGACCAAGCCCGCGCGCCACGCGCAAGCGGTGATCGTGCGCGAGGACATGGCGGCGGCGCGGGACATCGTCGCGGATTCGGCGTTCCCGTCCTACCAGCCGTCGGCTCAGGCGCCGCTGGCCAGCGGCAAGGTGCGCTTCGTCGGCGAGCCCGTTGCCATGGCCTTTGCCCCCACGCGCGCCGAAGCCGAGGACATCGCCGAGCAGGTGGTGGCCGAGTTCGACGAGCTGCCCGCGCTGACCGACGTGGCACAGGCCCGCCAGCTCGCAGGCGAGGTGCGCGTGCACGAACACTGGCGCGACAACACCTTCCTGACGCTGAATATCGACAAGAATTTCGAGACGCGCCAGCGCGAGGCCTCCGTCGTCGTCCACCGCAAGGTCAACCTGGCGCGCCAGTGCATGGTGCCGATGGAGGGCAAGGCGGTGCTGGCCTACTGGGACCACCAGTTCGACCAGCTGGTGGTGTACAGCGCCACCCAGGTGCCGCATATGATCCGGACCATCCTGAGCCATTGCCTGGGCCTGGACCAGGCGCGCGTTCGCGTGATCTCGCCGGACGTTGGCGGCGCCTTTGGCTACAAATGCGTGCTGCAGCAGGAAGAGCTCTGTATCGCCTGGCTGGCGCTGACCTACAAGCGGCCGTTCCGCTTTATCGAGGACCGGCGCGAGCACCTGACCGCCGGCGCCAACTCGCGTGAGCATCACTACGCGCTTACCGCCTATGCCGACAAGCGCGGCCGCCTGCTGGCGCTGGACGCGAACATCGCCATCGACGGCGGTGCCTATTCGGTCTGGCCCTTCACCATCGGGCTGGAGCCGGGGCAGGCGATCGGCAACCTGCCCGGTCCCTATGCCTTCGACGGATACCGCTGCGAGACTACCTGCGTGGCCACCAACAAGCCGGGTTTCGTGCCGTATCGCGGCGTGGCCCGGACCGGCGTCTGCTTCGCCATGGAACTGATGATGGATGCGATCGCGCGCGAGGTGGGGCGCGAGCCGTGGGAAGTGCGCTGCGAAAACCTGGTGCCGCCGCAGGCCATGCCTTACGTCAACGTGACCAACAAGCACTTCGACGGCGGCGACTACCCGGCCAGCGTGCGCCAGGCGATGGAGATGATCGACCTGCCCGCGATCCGCGCGCGGCAGCAGGCGGGTCCGCAGGGCAGCCGCTATGTCGGCGTGGGCTTCGGCACCTACACCGAGCAGTCGGCGCATGGCACTTCCGTGTTCGCGGCCTGGGGCACGCCGGTGATCCCGGGCTTCGACTCGGCCACGGTGCGCATCACGCCGGACGGCGGCCTCGAAGTGCGCGTCGGCGTGCATTCGCACGGGCAGGGGATGGAGACCACCTTCGCGCAGATTGCCCACGAGATCCTGGGCATTGACATCGGACGGATCAAGCTGGTGCATGGCGATACCGGTCTGACGCCGTTCTCCACCGGCACCTATGCCTCGCGCTCGCTGGTGATGTCGGGCGGCGCGGTGTCGCGGGCGTGCAAGGCGCTGCTGCCGCGGCTGCGGAAGATTGGCGCGCATATGCTGGGGCAGCCGGTGGAGGCGGTGACGTTCGCAGCCGGCGCAGTGCGTGCAGGCGATGCCAACGTCATCCATATCGGCCGCATTGCCGACGCCTGGTACATCAATCCCCACCTGCTGCCGCCCGATGTGGATGCGCAAGGGCTGGAGGTCACCATGGGCTTCAAGCCCGCGGTCGATACCGGCAGCTTCACCTATGCAACCCACGCGGTCGCGGTGGAAGTCGACATCGATTCCGGCCATGTCGAGATCCTGGACTACGTGGTGGTGGAAGACTGTGGCACCATGATCAATCCGATGGTGGTCGAGGGCCAGACCTTTGGCGGCGTGGCGCAGGGCATCGGCACCGCGATGTTCGAAGAGATGCGCTATGACGGCAACGGGCAGCCGCTGGCCTCCACGCTGGCGGACTACATGCTGCCCGGGCCGACCGAGATTCCGTCGATCCGCATCCATCATTTCGAGACGCCGTCGCCGCATACGGAATTCGGCGCCAAGGGGATGGGCGAGGGCGGTGCCATCGCACCGCCGGCGGCGATCTTCAACGCGGTGAACGACGCCTTGCGCGACTTCGGCGTCGAACTTCAGGAAACGCCGCTGACCCCGAGAAAGATCCTTGAAGCGCTGGATGCGGCAGTGGCCGGCGCACAAAGCAAGAAGGCAGCCTGACCGATGAAAGCCGTCGCTTTTTCCTATCATGCGCCCGGCTCGCTGCCGGACGCGCTGGCCCGCCTTGGCGCGGGCACCGACGTGGCCAAGACCATGGGCGGAGGCCAGTCGCTCGGCCCGATGCTGAACCTGCGGCTGACCCGTCCCGACACGGTGGTCGATGTGTCGGGGCTGGCCGAACTGCGGCAAGTCGCATCCACCCCCGATGGCATCCGCATCGGCGCCTGCGTGACCCATGCGCAGATCGAGGACGGCGTGTTCGCGCCGCTGCGCGGCACCATGCTGCAGGCCGTGGCGGGCGGCATTGCCTATCGTGCGATCCGCAACCGCGGCACCGTGGGCGGCAGCCTGGCCCATGCGGACCCGGCCGCGGACTGGGTAGTGGCGATGACCGCGCTGGGTGCGCGCATCGAGATCGCGTCCGGCACCGGCACGCGCGAGGTGCCCATGGAAGCCTTCATGATCGGCGCCTACACCACGGTGCTGGCCGATGGCGAGCTGATCGCCGCCGTGCGCGTGCCGCATGCCACGGCGCACAGCCGCTGGGGCTACCAGAAGCTGTGCCGCAAGACCGGCGAGTTTGCCGAAGCCAGCTGCGCCGCGTACTTCGATGCCAGCCGCCGCTTCGCACGCATCGTGCTCGGCGCGCTGGACGGGCCGCCGGTGGTGCTGCGCGGCCTCACGCGCGCGGTCGCCGCGCAAGGCGCCGCGGCGCTCACCGCAGGTGCCGTGGACGAAGCGGTGGCGCAGGCCGCGCCCGGCAAGGACGCCATCGACTGCAAGCTTTACCGTACCGTCGTGATGCGCTGCGTCACGCAAATGCTGAACTGAGGAGCGCCCGTGCAGACCATCGAATTCAATGTCAACGGCCGCCGGGTTTCCGGCGCGTGCGCGGACCGGACGCACCTGGGCGACTTCCTGCGCGACACGCACCGGCTGACCGGCACCCACCTCGGCTGCGAGCACGGCGTGTGCGGCGCCTGCACCGTGCTGCTCGACGATAAGCCGGTGCGCTCGTGCATCACCTTCGCGGCTGCCTGCCAGGGCGCCGACATCGTCACCGTCGAAGGCTATCAGGACGATGCCGTGATGGCCGACCTGCGCGCGGCCTTCAACCAGCACCACGCGCTGCAGTGCGGCTTCTGCACGCCGGGCATGCTGGCGACCGCGCGCGACATCGTGCTGCGCCTGCCCGACGCCGACGACGCCACCATCCGTCACGAGCTGTCGGGCAACCTGTGCCGCTGCACTGGCTATATGGGGATCGTCGCCGCCATTCGCTCGGTACTGGACGCACGCCGCGCCGCAGCCGGCGTGATTGCGCGGCACGCCGCGGGCGCGGCACCGGCCGAAGCGCCGTTCACCGGTTTTGCGGTTGCCGACGAAGCGCTCGGCACGCTGCCGCACCTGGCCGCCGGCACCGGCGCCGAGGCGGAACGGTCAGCCGACCGCAAGGGCTGGTCGCGCATCGAAGGCGGCTTCACCGTTCCCTACGCGCTCGACGCGGTATGGGCCTTCATGGCCGACCTGCCGGCCGTGGCGGGCTGCCTGCCGGGCGCCGTGCTGACTGAAATGGAGGGGGAGAAGGTCAAGGGCCATATCGCCATCAAGTTCGGCCCGATGTCCGCCAGGTTCGAAGGCGCCGCGCGCCTGCAGCGCGACGACGCGAACAAGCGCGGCGTGCTGAAGGGGGCGGGGCAGGACTCGCTCAGCAATTCCAAGGCCGCGGGCGACATCGCCTACCAGCTGAAGGCGCTTGCCGCGCACGAGACCGAAGTCGCGGTCGACCTGCAGTATTCGCTGCAGGGGCCGCTGGCGCAGTTCTCGCGGTCGGGGCTGGTGCGCGATTTCGTGCGGCGCATGATTGCGGATTTCGGCAAGTCGGTGGCGCGCAGGATGGACCCGACGCTGAGCGATGCCGAACGCAACCAGGCGGTACGCCTCAATCCCGTGGCGATGTTCTTCGGCGTGCTGTGGGAGCGGGTCAAACGGTGGTTCGGCGCCCGCTGAACCCGCCCGCCGGGCTGTCGCAACCCTTGCCCGCGTCAGCCCGGATGCACTACAACCAGTAGTGCGGTGGCAGTGGTCTTGCCGCCATTGGAGATCGCATGTGCGACATCGGCCGCATAGCGCGCGGTCTCGCCGTGCCTCAGCTTCTTCTCATCGGCGCCCGCGCGCACCGTCATCGATCCGCTCAGCACCGACAGGTGTTCCTGGGTGCCGGCCTCGTGCGGCTCGGAGGCCAGCACGCCGCCGGCCTGGATGGTCAGCTCATACCACTCGAAGCGCCCGGCCAGGTCGATCGGGCCCAGGATGCGCAGGTCGCAGCGGGTATCGGGGCTTTTCAGCGACGGGATCGCGTGCGGCTGGACCACGGTGATGCCGCCGGCGGGGCGCTCAGCGGCGCCTCCGGCGAGGAAGTCCGTCAGGTTCACGCCGAGCGCATTGGCCAGGCGCCACAGCACCGCCACGGTGGGGTTGGCCAGGTTGCGTTCGATCTGCGACAGCATCGACTTGGAAACCCCGGCACGGCGCGACAGTTCATCGAGCGACAGCCGTTGCTGCTGGCGCAGCGCCTGCAGCGCCATGCCGACGGCGGGCGGGCCATCGGCCTGCGGGGTCTGGGCGAGGGCTTGCGTCATGGATTAATGTTCGTTATATTGCGCAAAATGTTCGATATACAGAACGTGTTCGATTTATCGATCGAATCCTAGCACATCCCTCGCACACCAACGGGAGCCAAGCCATGTCGAATGCCGAGGCATTCTATGCATCCATCCGTACCGAACTCGAAAGCATCCGCGCGGCGGGGCTGTTCAAGAACGAGCGCGTGATCGCCACGCCGCAGGGTGCGCGGGTGCGCACCACCGACGGCCGCGAGGTCATCAACCTGTGCGCCAACAACTACCTTGGCTTGTCGTCGCACCCGCAGGTGATCGAGGCCGCGCATGAAGCGCTGCGCACGCATGGCTTCGGGCTGAGCTCGGTGCGCTTTATCTGCGGCACGCAAGACCTGCACAAGACGCTGGAGACGCGGCTGTCGGCCTTCCTCGGCACCGAGGACACCATCCTCTATGGCTCGGCCTTCGATGCCAATGGCGGTTTGTTCGAAACGCTGCTGGGCGCGGAAGACGCGGTCATCAGCGATGCGCTCAACCATGCCTCGATCATCGACGGCATCCGCCTGTCCAAGGCGCGCCGCTACCGCTACCAGCACAACGACATGGACGACCTGCGCGTGCAGCTGGAGCAGGCGCGGGCCGACGGCGCGCGCTACATGCTGGTGTTTTCCGACGGCGTGTTCTCGATGGACGGCACCGTGGCGCGGCTCGATGAGATGCGCGCGATCTGCGACGAGTACGGCGCGCTGCTGGGCATCGACGAATGCCATGCCACCGGTTTCATGGGCCAGCGCGGGCGCGGCACGCACGAGGCGCGCGGCGTATTCGGCAAGATCGACATCATCACCGGCACGCTGGGCAAGGCGCTGGGCGGCGCCTCCGGCGGCTTCACCAGCGCGCGCAAGGAAGTCGTGGCGCTGCTGCGCCAGCGCTCGCGGCCCTACCTGTTCTCCAATACGGTGGCGCCGGCCATCGTGGGCGCGTCGATCGCGGTGCTCGACATCCTGGAAGCCAGCACCGAGCTGCGCGACCGGCTGGAGGGCAATACCAGGTTCTTCCGCGCGGGACTGGACCAGCTGGGCTTCGACGTCAAGGCGGGCGACCACCCCATCATCCCGATCATGGTCTACGACGCCGACAAGGCACAGCAACTGGCGCAGCGCCTGCTGGAGCTGGGCGTGTACGTGGTCGGCTTCTTCTACCCGGTGGTGCCCAAGGGCCAGGCGCGCATCCGCGTGCAGATGAGCGCGCTGCATGACGAGGCCGCGCTGCAGGCGGCGCTGGATGCCTTCGGCCAGGCTGGCCGTGAACTGGGGCTGATCTGATGGAAGACGGCAAACCGAAGATCCTGATCGTCGGCGCCAACGGCCAGATCGGGTCTGAACTGGCATTGGCGCTGGCCGAGCGCTACGGGCGCACCAACGTGATCACCTCCGACGTGGTGCCCACCGGCCGCCATGTGCACCTGACGCACG
This sequence comes from Cupriavidus sp. CPT47-8839-RL05A, assembly GCF_058792255.1. NCBI lineage: Bacteria > Pseudomonadati > Pseudomonadota > Betaproteobacteria > Burkholderiales > Burkholderiaceae > Cupriavidus > Cupriavidus sp. CPT47-8839-RL05A. The sequence goes on from NZ_JBYTEG010000010.1 coordinate 55,452, forward strand.
AGATGCTCAACGCCACCGACCGCGGCGAGCTGGCCACCGTGGTCGAGCGCCACGGCATCACCCAGGTCTACCTGCTGGCGGCCGCGCTGTCCGCCACCGGCGAAAAGGCGCCGCAGTGGGCGTGGAACCTCAATATGACCAGCCTGCTCAATGTGCTGGAGCTGGCGCGGCAGACCGGACTGGAGCGGGTGTTCTGGCCAAGCTCGATTGCGGCCTTCGGCCCGACCACGCCTGCCGGACAGACACCGCAGAAGACCGTGATGGAGCCCACCACGGTCTACGGCATCTCCAAGCAGGCGGGCGAGGGCTGGTGCCGCTGGTATCACGCCAACCATGGCGTGGATGTGCGCAGCGTGCGCTATCCCGGTCTGATCTCGCACAAGACCCCGCCCGGCGGCGGCACCACCGACTATGCGGTCGACATCTTCCATGCGGCGGTGAAAGGCGAGCCCTACACCTGCTTCCTGAAGGAAGACGAGGCCCTGCCAATGATGTACATGCCCGATGCGATCCGCGCCACCATCGAACTGATGGAAGTCCCGGCCGGCAAGCTGAGCGAGCGCGGCAGCTACAACATCGCCGGCATGAGCTTCACGCCCGCGCAGATCGCCGCGGCCATCCGCGAGCAGGTGCCGGGCTTCCAGATCCGCTATGAACCCGACTATCGCCAGGCGATTGCGCAAGGCTGGCCGGATTCGATCGACGATTCGGTCGCGCGCGCGGACTGGGGCTGGCAGGCGGAGTACGGCCTGAAGGAGATGGTGGCGGACATGCTGGCCAACCTGAAGGCGACGCTGCCCGCCTGAGACGCTATGGCGCGATCGTGCCGTCGATGGCGATGCGGGTGCCCTCGGTGCCGACTGCCACCGGTCCGGTGCGTCCCACCAGGTCCCCGGCTTTCGGCAAGGCGCTGCCGCTGGCGGAGATGCGCGCTTCCAGCATGACCTGTTGCTGCCCTGACAGCCGGTGGTCGGGCCGCATCGCCATCACATCGTCCAGGGTGAACGACAGCGGCAGATCGCGCGCCTGCCGGCGCAGCACCGCCAGCGGCATGCGTGAGCCGTCGGCGGGCAGCGCATAGACAAAGAGCGTGTCGCCCGGTTGCGGCGTGCGCCCGGCCTTTTCGCTGAGCGTGACCATGCCGGTGATCTTCGGGGTTTGCGCCGCGGCATCCGTGCCGCGCGCGGCCGCGAGGTTGGCGGCGATGCGCGCCGCGGTCTGCGAATCCGCCGGCAGCAGCCGGTACAGGTGCTCCCAATATCCGATCGCCGCCTGCTTGTCGCCGCGTTCGGCCGCGGCGCTGGCCGCAAGCGCCAGCGCCTTGGGGTCGTCCGGGTCCAGTGCCAGGGCCTGGCGCACCTGTGCCATGGGCGGGCCTTCTAGTGAGCCGCCGTTCAGGCTGGCCGCACATCGGCGTAGTCCGAGCGCAGCGCGGCCACGTCCGGCGCCAGTTCGACTGCCCGCGCGTACGCCGCGGCGGCATCGGCGTGGCGTTTCATCACGCTGTATGAGCGCGCCAGCATGGCCCAGCCCTGCGCGTCGCCGGGCGACTCGCGCAGGCGCTGCGCGAGCTGGTTCACCATGCCCTCTATCTGCGCGCCGCTCAACTGGTGCTGGCTGCCGGTGTTTTCGGGCAGGTCGTCGGCACGCCAGAGCGCGACCGGGTTGCCCAGGTGCAGATAGAGCAGGATGGCGGCGCTGGGAAGCAATGCGAGCAGCAGCGCGGCGAGCAGCGGCGAGGTGCCTGCCCGTCCCGCGCCGGTGGCGGCGCCGGCGGCGTCATCGAGCAGCCGGCGGCCGAGCTCGTCGCGGGCTTCGGCGTGGCGCGCCGCGGTGAGGGTGCCGCCGCGCAGGTCGGTGTCGAGCTCGCGCAACTGGTCGTGGTATAGGTCAACCAGCAAGGTGCGTTCCGGCGTGCCCGGGTCTGGCACTGCCCGGCGGCGCAGCAGCGGCCACAGCAGGCAGGCCGTGGCGGCAGCGATCAGCGCGGCGGCGAGCAGCCAGAGTCGCGGGTGCGGCGCTGGGTTGGTCTGGGCGCGCGGGCGCAGGGTGGTGCCCAGGGCGTGGATTTCCCGGCACGCACGGTGCGCATCGTGATGCCGTACGCCGCGGGCGGGACCGGCGACGTGGTCGCGCGCATGGTAGCGGACGGCCTGGCCAAGGCATGGGGCAAGGCGGTTGTGTTGGACAACCGGCCAGGCGCCGGGGGCATGATCGGCGCGGACATGGTGGCCAAGGCGGAGCAGGCAGGGCCGGCTGGTGCGGGCGCCTGCCTGCCGCGCGTTTACTGGTAGGTCACTACCACCACGTACGCGTCCGGCGTGCCGCGTTGCCTGGCACGGGCGGGCTCGACGTCCAGCCTTGCCACGCCGATGCGGGCTTGCCCGGGCATCCGGGCAGGCGACAACGGCAACGGCGCCGAGACGATCTGCCCCGACGGCTGCTGGCAGCTCGCCTGCAACTGTCCGGCGGACGGACGGAAGCCGCAGGACGGATACGAGATTCCCCCAAGGAACGTAAGGGTGCCGGTATGCGCGGCAGCGGGGCCGATACCCGCGGCTGCCAGAACGCCCGCTGCGACCAGCCGGCCGGCAACGCCGGCGGCCTTCCTGCTGAGTTCGACCGTTTTCATGACTACCCCTCTCTCTTATTGTCAGCGTGGCCCCGAGACAGGGCGCCACTGAGAACCGGCACAGTGCAGGCCCACGGATCCGCGCGTGGGCCATATTCATCATAGCGACGGTTTCAGAACATTCTTAAGAGTTATGACACTTCTGTGACAATTGAGCCTGGGGACGGCCGCTGTCCTATCGCAGGATCAGCCGCGAGCGGGCAAAGCCTGCATGGGTGCGCAGCGCCTGCATCAGCTGGTCTGACGGCACGCGGTCGAGGTCGGTGACCACATAGCCGGTGTGGCCGCGCGTCTGCAGGTGCTGGCCGGTGATATTCACGCCTTCCTGCGCCAGCAGCGTGTTCAGTGCCGCCAGGGCGCCCGGCGCGTTGCCGTGCACATTGAGCAGCCGCGCCGGCGCGTGCAGCGGGCCGGGATCGACCTCGGGGAAGTTGACGGCGCCGATGGTGCCGCCGGTGGCCAGGAAGTGCGCCAGCTTGGCCGCCACTTCGGTGCCGATATTCTCCTGCGCCTCTTCGGTGCTGCCGCCCACGTGCGGGGTCAGCAGTACGTTGGGCAGGTTCTGCAGTTCGCTGACGAAGGGATCGTTGTTGGTCTTCGGCTCCTCCGGGAACACGTCGATGGCGGCGCCGCCCAGGCGCTTCTCGCGCAGCGCCGCGGCCAGCGCGGCAATGTCCACCACGCTGCCGCGCGAGGCATTGATCAGGATCGCGCCCGGCTTGCAGGCGGCCAGGATGCGCGCATCGATCATATTGCGCGTGCGCGGTGTGGCTGGCACATGCAGGGTCACCACTTCGGCCTGCGACACTGCCTCTTCCAGCGATCCCGCGGCGCGCGCGGAACCGTGCGAGAGTCGCGCCAGCACGTCGTAGTAGACCACGCGCATGCCCATCGATTCGGCCAGCACGCCTACCTGCGAGCCGATATTGCCGTAGCCGACGATGGCAATGGTCTTGCCGCGCGCCTCGAACGCGCCGGCGGCGCCCTTGGCCCACTTGCCGGCGTGTGCCAGGGCGTTCTTTTCCGGAATCCGGCGCAGCAGCATCACTGCTTCCGACACCACCAGCTCGGCCACCGAGCGGGTGTTGGAGAAGGGCGCGTTGAACACCGGGATGCCGGCCGTGGTGGCGGCTTCCAGGTCCACCTGCGAGGTCCCGATGCAGAAGCAGCCAATCGAGAGCAGCTCGGGCGCGCTGCGGATGTCGTCGGCGCGCAGGTGGGTGGCAGAGCGGATGCCGACCACGTCGTGGCTGGCCAGCACCTGGCGCAGTTCGGCACCGGCCAGGGCGCCGGTGCGGCGCTCGACCTGCAGGCCGGCTTCAGCCAGCCGGGCATTGGCGCTCTGGTGGATGTTCTCGAGCAGGATCGCAGTGGTCACGTTCGTTTCCGCATGGAGGGTTGGCGGCGCTTGCCGCATCGTCACCATTCTGCGCGCAAAAAAGCCCGTGGGCCGGGGAGCCCCTGCTGCCGGCAATGGCACCGGCTGCCTCGCTGGCGTCGCTTCAGCGCGAGCGGCGCGCGTCGCCGCCGAGCGGGTCGACGATGATCATGGTCTGGCGCAGCACGCCGGCGTCATCGAAGTAGCAGCTGAAATGCGCGGTCTGCAAGCCATCTTTGTACATGCGCCAGGACCAGGCTTCACGTTTCATCAGGGCGTAGTACTGGATGGGCTCGCGCGGCAGGCCAAAGTGCTCCTGCACGTCCTTCTTGGTCCAGGTCCCGACCTGGGCGCGGTAGATCTCCGTCTCGGTCAGCATCTGGCGATAGTTGGTGAGCTTGCCGCCGGCGTCGAAATCGGCGGCGTAGACCTCATGGCCAAGGGGCTGGCGCGACCAGATCCAGCGGCTGGTGCCGTCGGCGAGGCGGTAGGTCTCGGTGGGGGATCCGAATGTACTGCGTACGGCACTTTCCGGGCTGCCGATCATTCGCTTGCCGGTCTGTTCCGGCTGCAAGGTCGCACAGGCCCCGAGCGAGCCGAGCACGACAGCGGCGACGCACAGTTCGCCGATACACCGGGATGGCGTGCGGGATTGCATGGCGCTCTCCTGCGGACGAGATGCCCGCATCCGGCCATTCTCCGTCCGCCAGGCCGGCCCGTGCAACACCGGCTGGTGCCGGGGGCAGCCGGGGCCGCCGGTCAGTGCGGCGCCGGCGCTGGCTCAGCAGCGGCCTTTCTTGGCCTGTCCCGGCGGGCAGAAGGACTCGTTGCCGTACGGGTCGACGCGGCAGTTGCCCTTTTTTGCCTGCCCAGGCGGGCAGCCCTGGGGGCCGCTGCCGTAGGTGTCATAAGGGGCTACCACGCAGCCGCCCAGCAGTGCGCTGCAGGCGACCAGAAGGGCCAGAGCGGATTTCATCGCATTCTCCTTGTTGTGGGGGATTCCGTTTGCGACAGGAGAATAGATGGTGGCAACGTCTTTGTCTGTAAGGAATAGTGAAAACGATCCGCTCAGGATGAATGCCGGCTACTTGCCCGCGGCGCCGGCGGGGCGCTTTCCGGCTGGCCCGGGCCGGCGCACTGCACGGATCTTGCCGCTGTTGCCGCCGCCGCAGAAGAACTGGTCGCCGCCATCGGACTCCAGCCCCGACACGCCCGCACCGGCCGGCATGGTGACCGATTCCAGCACCGCGCCCGATTGCGGGTCGATGTGCCGCAGCTCGCTCTGGTCACCTTCCCAGGTGCCGTGCCAGAGCTCGGCATCAACCCAGGTGACGCCGGTGACAAAGCGGTCGGACGTGATGGTGCGCAGGATCGCCCCCGTCTGTGGATCGACCTGGTGGATCTTCCGCTCCCGGTACTGGCCCACCCACAAGGTGCCTTCGGCCCAGGCAAGCCCCGAGTCGCCGCCGCCGCCCGGCGCGGGGATCGTGGCCAGCACGCGGCCGCTTTGCGGATCGATCTTCTGGATCCGGTCCTCGGCAATCTGGTACAGGTGCTGGCCGTCGAAAGCCGTTCCGGCATGGGCGGCGACATCGAGCGAGCGCAGTGTCCTGCCGGTGACCGGGTCCAGGGCATTGAGCTTGTCTCCGCTGGCAAACCAGACCCGCTGGCCGTCATAGCTGACACCGTGGACGTTCTCGACGCCGGGGAAGGGGCCATACTCGCGAAGCACTTCGGCTTGTGATCGTTTCATGCTGTGATCCTGTTGGCTTGGGGATGGCTACATGCTAGTCAACCGGCAGCGGCGAGGGGAGTAACAAGGTCGTCGTGAATCCCGGCACCGGCGGCGTCATCCAGCGGCGCGCGCGCCCGTGGCCAAGGGACTGGATCTTGCCCGCTGCCGCCAGCGTTTCCAGTGCCCGTTGCACCGAGCGCTGGCCGGCACCCAGCGCCAGCGCGAGCGCGGAACTGGACCATGACTCGCCATCGGCCAGCAAGGCGAGCACTGCTGCGTGCTTCTCTTCCACAGGCCGCGCCAGCACCACTACCTCGCGCGCGCGCTGCGGCACCAGTGCGAAGCCGCGCCCGGTTGCCGTGACGCCGGCAAATGCGCCAAGCACCGCCCGCAGCCGCCCGATCTCGACACGCAGCCGCGCGCGGTGCGAAGCATCGGCATGCCTGGTGCGGAAGGCGTGCGCGATCAGCGTGTCCCGGGGCACGTCGGCGGGCCAGGCCTCGGCCAGCGCGCGCGCCAGCGTGAACAACGCCGGCCGCCTGGCGAGCGAGACCGCGGTGCCAGCGCAGCGCACGGCATAGCGGCACGCATCGACGACCAGCGCTTTCGATGCCAGCAGCGCTTCGACTTCCTCGAGCAGCAGCGGCCGTTCCTCGCCGCGCGCGATGCGGCGTGCCGCGGGGCTATGCAGCGCCAGGGCCGCGCTTTCTACCTCGGCGCGCAAGGATGGGATGCCGGCGCGCTGCGCCGCGTGCGCGGCCTGTGCCAGCGCGGCGCGCGCCGGCCGGGTCTGCACGCGCCGCATCGCGATGCCCGCCACGATCAGGGCATGGGTTGTGCGCAATGCGGGCGGGAAGGGGGTGGGGTCAAGCCCGGCAAGCGCCTGCTCGGCGTCGTCGATGCGGCCGATCAGCAGCAGCCGCCGTATCTCCAGATAGCGCGCATGGGCGGCGTTGACCCAGTCGCCGTGCGCTTCCAGGGTGGCGCGCGCGCTGTCCAGCGTCTTTGCGGGCCAGCCCAGGTCGCGCGAGACAAAGGCGATTTCGGTTTCGGCCACCACGCACCTGGCGCGCGCGACGGCTTCGCGCGGACCGAAGGCGCGCGCCGCGCTGCGCAACAGTGCCCGCGCGCGGATGAGGTCGCCAAGCTGCGCCATGGCGATGCCGCGCAGCGCCAGCGCCGGCGGATCGTCGCGCAGGGCAACCCGGTTCAGCGCGCCAAGCGGATCGCCAGCGGCGAGCGCTAGCGCCGCGGCGGCAATGCGTGAGTCCATCCGAATCCCGCCAGAAATCCCGCCACACTTGTCACTCCCACCGTTGGAAGCCGGCGCCTAATCTAGCACACGAACACCAACCAACGGAGGGATGCACGATGACCACACACAGCACCGGAACCCGTGAAGCCTGGCTGGCCGCGCGGCGCGAACTGCTCGAGGCCGAGAAGGATCTCACCCGACGCAGCGATGAACTGGCACGGCAGCGCCGGGCCTTGCCGTGGGTTCGAATCGACAAGCCCTACCGGTTCGAGACCGCGGCGGGCAGCGCCTCGCTGGCAGACTTGTTCCAGGGACGTTCGCAACTGCTGGTCTACCACTTCATGTTCGGCCCGGACTACCAGGCAGGTTGCCCGTCCTGCTCCGCGATTGCGGACGGGTTTGACGGCTTTGCCGTCCACCTGGCGCATCACGACGTCACGCTGGCCGCGGTGTCGCGGGCACCGTTGGCGAAATTGCTGGCGTACCAGCGGCGCATGGGCTGGACCTTCTCGTGGGCGTCGTCGCAGGGCAGCGACTTCAACACGGACTTCAACGTCTGGTTCAGCGAAGCGCAACAGCGCCAGGGCGATATCGACTACAACTACCGGCGCGAGGCGGCATTCGCCTGGCGCCCCGAGCTGGAGGCCGGCGGCGCTGCGGCCGAGGCCCGCTTTGCTGTCATGTGCGGCACCGATGCCGCAACGTACCAGCGCGACCGGCCCGGCATGAGCGCCTTCGCGCTGGAAGATGGCGTTGTGTACCACACCTATTCCACCTATGCGCGCGGGCTGGATGGCCTGTGGGGCATGTACCAGTGGCTGGACCGCGCGCCGCGCGGACGCAACGAGGCCGGGGTCTGGTGGCGCCGGCACGACGAGTACGAGCAGGGCTGAGGCAGGCCGTGTCCAGCGTACTCACCGCGCACAGGCCGGCGCGCTCACGCAGCGCCGGCCCGCGCCTTGCCTTCTTTGGCATCGTGGCCGTGCTATACATCGCCGGCGTGGCGGCGACACTCGCCTGGCATGCGTCCATGCCCGCAATGGGCGCGACGCCGATGCCCGGCGGCTGGACCATGTCGATGGCGTGGATGCGGATGTGCGGCCAGACCTGGGCCCGCACGGCAATGGCCTTCCTCGGCATGTGGATCGCCATGATGGTGCCGATGATGCTGCCCTCGCTGGCACCGATGCTGTGGCGCTACCGCCAGGCGCTGGCGACGGCAGGGCAGGTGCGCCCGGGCATGTCGACGGTACTGGCGGGCGCCGGCTACTTCTTCGTGTGGGGCATGGTGGGCCTCGCCGTTTTCCCGGTTGGCGCTGCGCTGGCGGCGATAGCCGTGCAGGCGCAGGGCCTGGCGCGCGCGGCGCCGCTCGCTGCTGCGGTGGTCCTGGTGATGGCAGGCGTGCTGCAGTTCACCGCGTGGAAAGCACGGCAGCTTGCCTGCTGCGCCAGCGCAGCGGGCCGCACGCGCGCACTGCCGGCGGATGCCGGCTCGGCGTGGCGCCATGGCCTGCGGCTGGGCGCGCACTGCACCCGGTGCTGTGCGGGCCTGACCGCGGCATTGCTCGTCATGGGCGTGATGGACCTGCGCGTGATGGCAGCGGTGATGTTGGCGATGACGCTCGAACGATGGATGCCGGCGGGTGCGCGCGTGGCCAGGCTTGCGGTACGGCTCACCGGGGCCGTCCTGGTCGGCGTGGGCGTGGCTACGCTCGTGCAGGCAGGTTGGGGCGGATGACGGCAGGGTACTCGTGTCCTGTTCCGCAGATACCTTGCCATGAAATCGCCCAGTTGGCCGCCATGCGTCGTTGCTCGTCGTTGCCATAGCTACGGCTATGGCGCCTCCTCGCGCCTGGCCTGACGACCAACTGGACGACAAGCTATCTACGGAACAGGACACTAGCCCAGCGCGACCGCGAACAGCGCCGCAATCAGCGGCCGCTCCTTGCGCACCTCCAGGCAGCACAGCGAATAATCGATCGACAGCAGCGGCTCGTCGACCGGCACCACCTGCAGGCCCGGCAGCGGGATGCATTCGATCTGCGTGACGAAGCTGATGCCCATGCCATTGGCCACTGCATGCAGGATGGCCTCGCGGCTGTTGATCTCCATCACGCAGTTCAGCGCTACGCCATGCTGTGCGCACGCGCGTTCAACCCGGAGCCGGGTCTTCGAGCCCGGCTCGCGCAGGATCACGGCTTCGCCGGCGACCTCCTGCACCGTGATCGAAGCGCGCGCGGCCAGCGGATGGCCGGCCGGCATCACGGCAACGATGCGCTCTTTCCGATACGGCGCGATATGCAGGCCATCGACCGGATCGGGCTCGGCCAGGATGCCGACGTCGATATCGAAATCCTGCAGGCCGCGCAGCACCGAGGCTTCCGAGCCGATGGTGACCGTCAGTTCCAGCGAAGCATGGGTGGAACGGAAACTACGCGCCAGCCCCAGCGCGATCGGCGGCGACACCGCGCCCACGCGCACCAGCCCGGTCTTGAGCTTGTGCGCGCTCTGCAGGAACTGCATGGCCTCTTCTTCCTGCCCGAACAAGCCCTGGGTGATGGCGTAGAGCCGCTCGCCGGTGTCGGTCAGGCGCACGGTGCGGCCTGCGCGCAGGAACAGCTCCACGCCGAAGCGCGTCTCCAGCGCCTTGACCTGGTCGGTCACGGTCGGCTGCCCGATATGCAGGTATTGCGCCGCGGCAGTGAAGCCGCCCGTCCGGGCGACCGCATGGAAGCAGCGGATCGACTTGTAGTACTGGTGGAACATGGGGTCTCGATGGGAGCTGGCCGCCGTTCTGCGCGGCGTGTGCGGCGAGTCTCCCACAGACGCGTGCCGTTGCGTACAGGGTTTCCCCGAGGCCGGCAGCGTGCCGGCGATCCATCGGTTTTGGCGCACCTCGCCGTCAAAGATGCGATTGGACCGGGGGTTTGGCGTCTCCCAAACTTCAGCCACCAGGAAACGCGGCTCAAGCCGCCGCCCAGGCTACCCAAGAAAGAAGTGAGGAGACCCCATGAACCACGCCTACCACAACCCCGTGTCGATCCATTGCGGGGCTGGCAGCCTTGACCGGCTCCCGGCCCTGCTGCACGGCCGGCGCGTCGTCGTCGTGACCTTTCCCGAAGCGCGTGCGCTGGGACTGGTGGCGCGGCTTGAAGCCCTGCTGGGCGCAGACCTTGTCGGGCTGATCGAAGACGTGCAGCCGAACCCGGATGTCGCCCAGTTGTCCGGCCTGTACAACCGCTTCTGGGAAGACGCCGACGCCTGCGACGCCATCGTTGCGGTCGGTGGCGGCAGCGCGATCGATACCGCCAAGGCGTTGATGGTAGGGACCAGGTCGGGCCGGTTCGATTCGCTGATCAGCCTGCTGGCGACCGGCAAGGCGTTCACGCCGGCGCAGGTCAAGCCGCTGATCGCGGTGCCGACGACTGCCGGAACCGGCAGCGAAGTGACGCCCTGGGCCACCATCTGGGACGCCGCGAACCAGAAGAAGTACTCGCTTCACCTGCAGGCAACCTGGCCCGAAGCGGCCATCGTGGATGCGGAGCTGATGATGTCGGTGCCGCGGGGCACCACGATCTCCACCGGGCTCGATGCCCTGTCCCACGCGCTGGAATCGATCTGGAACGTCAACGCCAACCCGATTTCCGACACCTTCGCGATTTCGGCGGTGGAGGACATCTTCGACACCTTGCCGGAACTGGTGCGCAACCTGGACGACATTTGCCTGCGTGAGCGCATGGCGCTGGCCGCCCTCAAGGCCGGAATGGCGTTCTCCAATACCAAGACGGCACTTGCGCACTCCATCTCCTACGAAATGACGCTGCGCCATGGCCTGCCGCACGGCATCGCGTGCTCGTTCACGCTGCCGATGGTGCTTGAAAAGGCGTGGGCACGCCGGCCCGACCGCGACCGCACGCTGCAGCGGCTGTTCGGGCCGGTGCTGGGCGACGGGCAGCAGCGGCTGCGCGCCTTCCTGCAGGACCTGGGCGTGAAGACCGAGTTTGCCGACTACGGCGTCTCCGACGACGAGGCCGGCGCCATGATCGCGCGTGCGCTGGACGGCGCCCGGGGCAAGAACTTCATCGGCGCTGTGCCGGCCTAGTGGCACGACCCCTGCCGACGGGTGCAGCCGGCCAACACGAGCCCGCAATACGGGCCGACAATACAAGAGGAGACAAAAATGGAAACTGCCGATCGCATCCAGGCAGGGGCGTTCGTCGCTCCGGCCGGGCATTCGTTCCGGCGCACCCAGTGGCGCATGCTGCTGGCCGCGATGTTCTGCTACTTCTTCTTCTACACCGGGCGGCAAACCTTTGGCTTCGCCATTCCCGGCATCCAGCAGGAATTCGGGTTTTCCAAGGAAGCGCTGGGCTGGGCCTCCACCTGCCTGCTGTGGTGCTACGCCATCGGGCAGGCCATCAACGGCAACCTGGGCGACAAGTTCGGCGGCCGCCGCGTGATGACCGCCGGCGCGATCCTGTCGTGCGCCGCCAACTGGGTGGTCAGCTTCGCCGTCGGCTTCAAGAGCCTGGCGATTCCCTGGGGCATCAACGGCTACTTCCAGGCCCTTGGCTGGGCGCCCGGCAGCCGGCTGCTGTCGAACTGGTGGGGCGCCGAAGAGCGCGGCAAAGTCTACGGCTTCTACGTGTTCGCGGCCGGCTGCGCCTCGGTGCTGTCGTTCGTCACCTCGATCGTGGTCGTGAACATCCTGCACCTGGACTGGCGCTGGATCTTCCGCCTGCCGGTGCTGCTGATGCTGGTGGGCGGCATCACCTTCTTCCTGATCGTGCGCGAGCGGCCGGAAGACCTTGGCTTCAAGTCGCCCGATACCGGCGTGGCCAAGGCCGAGGATGCGGAGAAGGCCACGGCAGTCGAGACCGATGCCGGCGAAAGCTCCTGGTCGCGCTACAAGGCCGTGCTGCGCAACCCGCGGCTGCTGGTCGCGGGCCTGTCGATCGGTTTCCAGAATGCCGCGCGCTATGGCCTGATCGTCTGGGTGCCGGTCCACTTCCTGGGCAAGAACTGGAAGAGCGCCGAGACCCTGATCGACCCGGCCTGGATCTCGGTGGCGCTGCCGGTGGGCATGGCCTTCGGCGCGCTGTCCAACGGCTGGATTTCCGACCGCCTGTTCGGCTCCAGCCGCAGCAAGGCCATCATGCTCTACATGGTGCTGGGTGCGATTGCCTCGATGATCATGTACCAGCTGCCCACGGGCATGGGCGCGATCGTCGCGCTGTTCCTTGCCGGCTTCTTCGTATACGGCCCCGCCTCGTCCTTCTGGGCGCTGTGCCCGGACCTGGTCGGCGCCAGGCGGGCCGGCACCGCTACCGGCATCCTGAACTTCTTCTCGTACCTGCTCGCAGGCCTGGGCGAACCCCTGATCGGCCGCATCCTGGACCAGTCCGGCAATACCTCGCTGGTGTTCCCGATCGTGGCAACCAGCTGCATCATCAGCGCCGTGATCGCGGCCTTCATCCGCCGCTGAGCGCGCCGGGCCGGCAAGGCGCCGGCCCGCCCGCGACGGCTGCATCTCCTTCCACCCACTGCTCAAGACCCGCGAGGGCAAGCTCATGACCGCATTGCAAGCCACCCCCGAAATCCGCCACGAAGCGCTGCGCATCGCCGGCGAGAAGATCTACCGCGAAGACGTGATCGAGGTGACCTATCCGTACACCGGCGAAGTCATCGCCACCGTGCCGAAGGCCACGCTCGACGACGTGCGCCGCGCCTACCGCATCGCGCGCGACTACCAGCCCACGCTGACGCGCTATGAACGCTACAAGATCCTGATGCGCGCGGGCGAGATCATCGCCTCGCGCCTGGATGAGATCTCGCGCACCATCACGCTGGAATCCGGCCTGTGCCGCAAGGATTCGCTGTACGAGGTGGGCCGCGCCTCTGACGTGCTGCTGTTTGCCGCCAACCAGGCGCTGGTCGACGACGGCCAGGTGTTCTCGTGCGACCTGACCCACCACGGCAAGAGCCGCAAGGTCTATACGCTGCGCGAGCCGCTGCTGGGCGTGATCACCGCGATCACGCCGTTCAACCACCCGTTGAACCAGGTGATCCACAAGGTGGCGCCGTCGGTGGCCACCAACAACCGCATGGTGCTCAAGCCCAGCGAGAAGACGCCGCTGGCGGCCTACCTGCTGGCCGATATCCTGTATGAGGCCGGGCTGCCGCCGCAGATGCTGTCGGTCATCACCGGCGACCCGCGCGAGATCGCCGACGAGATGCTGACGCACCCGGACGTGGACCTGGTGACCTTCACCGGCGGCGTGCCGATCGGCAAGTATATCGCCGCCACGGCCACCTACAAGCGCCAGGTGCTGGAGCTGGGCGGCAACGACCCGATCATCGTGATGGAAGACGCCGACCTGGAAGAGGCCGCCACGCTGGCCGCCAGCGGCTCGTACAAGAACTCCGGGCAGCGCTGCACGGCGATCAAGCGCATGCTGGTGCATGAGTCGGTGGCGGACCGCTTTGTCGACCTGCTGGTGGCGAAGACCGAAGCGCTCAGCTACGGCGATCCCATGGACCCGAAGGTGGACATGGGCACCGTCATCGACGAAGCCGCGGCGATCCAGTTCGAGGCGGTGGTCAATGAAGCGATTGCCGCCGGGGCCACGCTGCGCTACGGCAATATCCGGCGCGGCGCGCTGTATTCGCCGACGGTGCTCGATCATGTCGATCCCGAAATGACCGTGGCCAGGCATGAGACCTTCGGGCCGGTGTCGCCGGTGATCCGCTTCAGGGACATTGGAGATGCGATCCGCATCTCCAACGGCACCGCCTACGGCCTTTCGTCGTCGGTCTGCACCAACCGGCTCGACTACATCACGCGCTTCGTGCGGGAGCTGAAGGTCGGCAGCGTCAATGTGCGCGAGGTGCCGGGCTATCGCCTGGAGCTGACGCCGTTCGGCGGCATCAAGGATTCCGGACTGGGCTACAAGGAAGGCGTGCTGGAGGCGATGAAGAGCTTTACCAACACCAAGACATATTCGTTGCCTTGGTAGTTAGCGCCCGGTCCTGGCGGTCACGGACTAAGCAGGCGTTCCTGTGCGTGCGGCGTGCCGTGGTTGCCGGCAGCCAGGAACGAAGTGTCTTCGCGCAGGGCGCCGGGCATGCCTGCCGGCGCGGCGCACAGCAGCGCGTTCATCTGGGACAGTTCGCGCAGGGTGTCCAGGTGCAGGGCGCTGGTTTCCACGCTTGCGGTACGGCGCTGCGCGACACGGGCAATGTGGCGGGCGGTGAAGCGCTCGGCGCGCGCCTGGAAGTCGCCGGCGCATTCGAGAAGCAACGCCGACGCTGCGCGGTCGTTGGCAACAAAGAGCGACATCCTGGTACGCAGGTTGGCCACCAGCATGTCGCAAAGTTCCAGCAGTTCGGCGCTGCCCTCGGCCGAGAAGCAGAAGTTGCGGGCGAGCTTGCGCTGGTCCAGGTCGACCAGGATCCGTTCGACGATATCGCCCGCGTACTCCAGGTTGATATTGACCAGCATGATCGCGTCCCAGCGTGCGGCATCCTCGCCGTCGAGGCTGCCGGCGTCGACGTCGGTCAGGTACATCTTGACGGACGAATAGAGGTCGTCGATGCGGTCGTCCAGCGCGCGGCAGCGGACGTTCGCGGCGCGGTCGTTGCCCACGATCGAGAGCTTCATGCCATTGAGCATCTCCTCGATCACGTCGCCGATGCGCACGACCTCGCGCGTGGCATTGCCCAGCGCGACGGACGGGTGCCGCAGGTCGCCCTGGCTCAGGTAGCGCGCGCCGCCGGGCGCCGCGTCGTCGTGCGCATCAGGCAGCCATCGGGTGCAGAGGGCCGCCACCGGGTTGACAAACCAGATCAGCGTTGCGGCCAGGGTCAGGTTGAAGGCCATGTGGAAGTCGATGGCCATGGTGCCGGCACTGCTGCCCAGGCGCGCCAGCAGCCAGGGGATGGCGTCAAGCAGCGGCAGGAATGCCAGTATCCCCACGAACCGGAAGATCAGGTTCGCGAGCGATACGCGCCGGGCAGCAGGCGCACTGCCGGAATTGGCCAGGCAGGCTATCAGTCCACTGCCCAGATTGGCGCCGAGCACCAGCGGCAAGGCGGTGGCAGGGCCGATGACACCACCCATGGCCAGCGTTGCAGTCAGCAGTACCGCGGCCAGGCTGGAGTACGCGAGCAACGTCACAAGGGCGCCGATCACCAGGGCCAGCAGTGCGTCGTTGCCAAGCGAGGTGAAGATGGCGCGCACGATCTCGGCGTGCAGCAGCGGCGCGGCGTAGAGGCGGATCAGCTGCAAGGCCAGCGTGATCAGCCCCAGTCCCACGATGACTTCGCCGGCCTGTCCGCGCAGGCTGGCCTTGCCGGACAGGCGCAGGGCAATGCCGATCACCAGCAGCAGTGGCGAGAGCCAGGAGATATCGACCGACAGCAAGCGTGCCATCAGGCTGGTGCCGACGTCGGCACCGAGCACGATCGGCAGTGCCGCCGGCAACGACACCAGGCCCCCTGCCACAAAGGCGCTGGTCATCAGCGCCGTCGCGCTGCTGCTCTGGATCAGCGCGGTCACGCCAAGCCCGGCCAGGAAGCCACGCGCGGGACTGGCCGTGCCCGCGGCCAGCACCAGCCGCAAGCGCGGCCCCAACAGCTCCAGCATGCCGTGGCGCGTCACATGCGCGCCCCAGATCAGCAGTGCGACCCCGGACATCAGGGAAAGCAGGATTTGCATGGCGCCGCCCCCTGGTGGTGGCTGTCTTCGCGGCCACCCTTATCTGCTTGTTGAGGAAGCGTGCCGGCCAGGCCGGCACACACCGGACTTAGTCCGCGTGGTTCAGCGCCAGCCGCAGGATGTCGAAATTGCGCAGCCGCTGGCCTGCGGGCGCAGTGACCTTGCGGTTGAACAGCAGCGGCACCTTCTGCTCGGACAGGCCGCCGTGCGAGCGCAGCGGGGCATCCAGGCCACTCAGGTCATGGCGCGCCGGCGTGGTGCCGAGCACGGTCAGGCGTTCGCTGACCACCACCAGGTCGCCGATGCGGTCGGGCGGCAGCTCGAAGCGCTCGCTGGCGGCGCGCTTGTCCAGCACCAGTTCGATCCCGGGCAGTGCGGCGATGGCTTCATGCACGGCCTGTTGATCGGTGCCGGCAGGCAGGTACACGGTCGCGTAGGAGCCCAGTGCGCCATGGTGGGCGACGTAGGGATCGGTGATCGGCAGCAGCACGCGCGTGGCGTCCGCGCCGAAACGCTCGTCCAGCACCTGCTGCAGGAACAGGATGTTGGCCTTGCCCAGCGAATCGGTCTTGGCATTCATGCCGTGGTCGGCGGTGACGCCGATGACCGCACCCAGCGCGTCCAGGCGCTGCAGGTAGCTGTCGATCATGGCGTAGAAGGCACTGGCCTGCGGCGTTCCCGGGGCATGCTTGTGCTGGATGTAGTCCGTGGTGGACAGGTACATCAGGTCGGGGCGGACGGTTTCCAGCAAGGCCACGCCGGCGGCGAACACGAACTCGGACAGGTCGGCGCTGTAGACCGAGGGCAGCGGCATGCCGACCTTGCGCAGCACGTCGTCGATGCCGTTGTCTTCGATGGTGGCCTGGTCGGCCTTCTCCGCCGAGAAGCAGATGCCCCTGAGGCCGTGGCCCAGCAACGCGCGCAGCTTGTCCTTGGCGGTGACCACCGCCACCGATGCGCCGGCCTGCGCTGCCGCGGCCAGCACGGTGGGGGCGCGCAGGTAGCGGGCGTCGTTCATCAGCACCTCGGCGCCGGCTTCGGTGTCGTAGAAGAAGTTGCCGCAGATGCCGTGCACCGACGGCGGCACGCCGGTCACGATCGACAGGTTGTTGGGGTTGGTGAACGATGGCACCACGCAATCGCCGGTCAGCACGGTACCGCGTTTGGCCAGGCTGGCGAAGAAGGGGGTGGCGCCCGCCTGCACGGCAAGGTTGATGTATTCCTGCTCGCAGCCGTCGATGCAGACGATGACGGTGGGGCGGGCGGGAAGCTGGTAGTGGTGGCCGTTGACCTGGATCTGGGTGCTCATGGCGTCTCTTGCGGAGGGATTGTGAATGGGATTTGCCTGAGACCCATGCTAAGTTAGGCGATAAGCTCTCACAATCGAGTTTATTTTCCAGATCCTGTCAGGAAATCTCACAATGCCGCACAAGCTGCCCCCGCTCAACGCCCTGCGCATCTTCGAGGTTGCCGCCCGCGCCGGCAGCTATTCGGCGGCCGCGCGCGAGCTGCACCTGACCCATGGCGCGGTCAGCCGGCAGATCGAGATCCTGGAGCAATGGCTGGGGCAGCCGCTGTTTATCCGCCAGGGCCAGCGCATGGTGCCGACTGTCCACGCGCAGGCGTTCGCGCGCGAGATCAGCACGGCGTTCGACCAGATCAGCGCCGCTTCCGAGCGCTATGGCCGCATCGCCACGCGCAAGGTGGTGCGGGTCAATGCCCCGGCAACCTTTGCCATGCGCTGGCTGATTCCGCGGCTGGATGACTTCCGGCGCCAGCAGCCGGAGGTCGATGTGCGTGTGTCGACCGCCTTCAGCAACGAGGCGGGATTCAACGGCACCTTTGACGTGGCGATACGGCGCACCCTCGAACGTGGCGAGCAGTTCGAGTCAGTGCCGATCTTTTCGGAGTACCAGACGGTGATCGCCAGTCCGGCGATACTGGAGCAGGTGCCGTTGCAGGGGGTAGAGGACCTGGTGGAGGGCGTCTTCCTCTATACGGAGACCCGGCCGGGAAGCTGGGAATCGTGGCTGCAGCAGGCGGGACATGCCTCGCTGCTGCCGGTGCGCACGCTGCGCTTCGACCATTTCTTTGTCACGCTGCAGGCGGTGGTGGACAGCCTTGGCTTTGCCATCGGCACCTTTCCGACCCTGGAAACGGACCGCGCGGGCGGGCGCATTGCGACGCCGTTTGCCGCCATCCGCGCACCGGGCAATACCTATCATGCGCTGGTGCCGCGCGATGCCGACAAGCCGCTGCATCTGCGCGCGTTCCTGGAGTGGCTGCAGCAGCAGGGGCAGGCGGCCGCGGCGACCTGAAGCGGCGCACGCCGGGGAAGCGGGGTGAGGGTGGCGCGCGGCCCGCGCGATGCGGGCCTGCGCTGAGACGGGAGCTCAGGCCCCGTCGAGGAACGCGCTGCGCTGGCCCAGGCGCGAGCCGAGCGCATCGGGTGCCAGGCTCATGCTGGCGGGGTCCACGGCCGAGGCGGGGCTGCCTGCCATGGACGGGTCGGCGGCTGCCGGCGCCATGCCCGGCTGGGCCGCCTGTACCGGAGCCTGGGCATAGCTGCCGCCCGCTGCGGGTGCCACCTGGGCCGACGGCGCTGCCGACGGCATGGCTTGCGCGGGCTGGGCGGACTGCACCGGCTGAGTGGATTGCATCGGCTGCATCGGCTGCGTCATTGGCATCGGCTGGCTCGGCTGCAGGGGCTGAGCCTGCTGCGCAAACAGCGGGTAGGACGCGATCATCGCGCCAGCCACGACCAGGGATTTCGCCAGATGTTGCTTCATTCGTGTACCTCCTAGAACGCCTACAGGCAAGGGAACAGTCACTGTAGCGCCGCGGCACCTGACATTCTGTTTGATTTTGCAACGGTCGTTAACCAGCCTTGCCATCGCGGCCAGGGCAGGTTAATTGCGCGCGCGGCCTGCAAATCTTGCGCGGCCGTCAACGCCGGGCCAATCGCTTGAGCGCCGCGGGGTCCAGCAGTTCGATCTGGCGGTACTCGCGGCGGATCAGGCCCGCGTCTTCCCACGCCTGCAGGTACTTGGCCACGGTCTGGCGCGAGCGGTTGACCATGTCGCCAAGGTCCTCAGCGCTGATGCGCACGACATGGTCGGTGCGGTCGGCCAGTTCCAGCAGGCGCGCCGCCATGCGCGCGTCGATGGGCGCCTGCGCCGCGCTTTGCGCGTGGTCGAACGCTACGCGCAGGCGCGCGCAGATCTGCTGCACGATCAGCTGCATGCCTTCCGGATGCGCGGCCAGGATGCGGTGGAAGTCGCGCTGGCTCAGCACCATCAGTTCCGTGTTGCCGACGGCGAAGGCGTCGTGCGTGCGCGGCTTGCCGTCCAGCAGCGAGATCTCGCCGAACCAGCGGCCACGCCCGATCACCGAGTACACCGACTCGCGCCCGCCCGTGCTGACCCGGCTCATGCGCACCCGGCCCGACAGCACCATGCAGAAGTAGGTGGGCGGATCGCCGCGCGCGAAGATCATCTCGCCGTCGCCAAAGCGCAGGCGGCGTGCGGCGTTCGCCACGGCATCGAGCACGCCCGGCGGCGCATTGCGCAGCCAGCCGCTGGCCAGCACGCTGCGCGGCAGCGTGCGCACCGGCTCCACCGCTCTCGATCCACTCTTCACATCAGCCTTCACATCGCTCTCCTGCTGGAGCCGAGATTGTCCAATACTTAACAGACTTTGGCGCGGTGCGCCCGGACAATGCATCGATTCAATGACTCACATGCCCCGGGGAGGTGTACGCATATGGCGCAAATCCAGCTCGTCGATTCAATCAGGGACCGCGTCTCCGACGCCGAATGGCAGATGCGCGTGGACCTGGCGGCCGCGTACCGCCTGGTCGCCCACTTTGGCTGGGACGACCTGATCTTCACCCATATCTCGGCACGCGTGCCCGAAGCGCCGGACCAGTTCCTGATCAACCCGTACGGGATGATGTTCGACGAGATCACGGCATCGAGCCTGGTCAAGGTCGACCACGAAGGGCAGCCCGTGCTGGAAACGCCGTATGACGTCAACCCGGCCGGCTTCATCATCCACAGCGCCGTGCATGAGGCGCGCCCCGAAGTCGGCTGCGTGATGCACACGCATACCTCGCACGGCGTCGCCGTCTCGGCGCAGCAGGCGGGCCTGCTGCCGATCTCGCAGCAGTCGATGTTCGCGCTGACCGGGCTGGCGTACCACGACTATGAGGGCGTGGCGCTGCGCGAGGACGAAAAGGCGCGGCTGGTGGCCGACCTGGGCCGCTGCAAGCAGATGATCCTGCGCAACCATGGCCTGCTGACGTGCGGGCGCACGGTATCCGATGCTTTCCTGACCATGTACACGCTCGAGTCCGCCTGCCGCATCCAGATCCTGGCGCAAAGCGGCGGCACGCCGCTGACCATGGTGCCCGAAGCCGCCAGCGCCAACATGGGCCAGCAGGCGCGCCAGGCCACCAAGGGCAAGGGCTCCAACCTGGCCTGGCCGGGCCTGCTGCGCCGCCTCGACCGCATCAACCCTGACTACCGCAACTGACCATGGCCATCCTCGTTCACCTGCCGTCGTTCATGGCGGTTCCCATCACTGCCGCGCTGCGCGAAGCCGCGCCGGACATCACCGTGTGGAACGGCCGCGAGGCCGCCGTCGCGGAACAGGTCGAAGCCATCATCGCCTGGGGCCTGAAGCCCGGCGTGCTGCCGGCCTACCCTAAGCTGCGGCTGGTCTGCGCCGCCACCGCGGGCGTCGACAAGCTGCTGGCGGCGCCGGACCTGCCGCCTGGCATGCCGGTCACGCGCATCGTCAATCCCGGCCAGCAGACCGGCATCGCCCACTACGTGCTGGCGATGGCGCTGCGCCATACCCGCGCGCTCGGCCGGTACGCCGAACAGCAGCGCCGCGGCGAATGGAAGCGCCACCCGGGGCGCGATGTGTCGCGCTGCCGCGTGGGTGTGCTGGGGCTGGGCGAGATCGGCAGCGAGGTGGCGCGCATGTTTGCCGCCATCGGCTACCCGGTCAGCGGCTGGAGCCGCAGCGCCAAGCATCTGCCCGGCGTGACCGACTTCACCGGCGACGACGGGCTGGATACGATGCTGGCGCAGAGCGAGATCCTGGCCTGCACGCTGCCGCTGACGCCGCGCACCGAGGGCATGCTGAACCGCCAGACGCTGTCGCGGCTGCCCAAGGGGGCGTTCCTGATCAACGTCGGGCGTGGCGAGCATGTGGTCGAGCCCGACCTGGTCGCACTGATCGACGAAGGCCACCTTGCCGGCGCGGCGCTTGACGTGTTTGCCAAGGAGCCGCCCGCGGCGGACGATCCGGTCTGGACCCATCCCCGCATCGAGGCCACGCCGCATATCGCGGCCGACCCCTCGTACGAACTGGTGGCGCGGCAATGCATCGACAACCTGCGGCGCGCGCGCGACGGGCGTGAACTGTTGAACCAGGTGGACCGGCAGGCGGGCTACTGAGGGCCCGGCGTGCCGGTCCGTCCGGATGGCTATGTCACGCTCACATCGGCGGTGCCGGCCGCCACCTCCAGCAGCCGCGTGCTCGCCGTGGCAGGTAGCGCCGGAGCCGTGCCGCCTTCGAGCAGCTTGAGCGTATGGAAGGTGCAGCTCAGCTTCTCGGGCGTCAGGGTGACCAGCGCGTAGCCCTCGGCGTTGGAGTCGGCGTGGCGCAGCCACGCGTTGAAGGCGCGCAAGGTGGTGTCGAAGGTGTTCACCACCGCGCCGCCCACGTTGCTGTAGACCAGTTCACGCAGCGCGGCGAAGGCCTGGTCGTTGTCGACGATCGAGCGGAATGAACTGAGCAGGGAGTTGCTAGACAGACCGGCCGTGACCAGGTCCACCATCACCGGCGCTGGCGTCGGCGCATCGTAGTCGTCCATCACCTGGCCGGCAAAGAAGGCGTGGATATCGCCGCTCAGCGCCACCACATTGCGCACGCCGTTGTTCTTCAGGAACGCCATCAGGTTCTTGCGCTCGGCGTTGTAGCCATCCCACTGGTCGGCATTGAGGATAAAGCGGTCGAGCAGCGCGATGGCCGGCAACCGGCTTTCGATCAGCGGCTTGATGTTGGCATCGAACGCGGCGCTGTCGATGCCGACCTGCGCCAGTACATTGCGCAGCGCCGTGTAGGCCAGGTTGGCATAGGTGCCGGCGGTCTTGGCCGCGCGCAAGTCGTCGGCCAGCGCATTGGCAATGGCGCTCTCCAGCGAGGACAGGGCATTGTTGGCCAGCACCAGCGCCCTGGCGATCAGCCGCGCCACCGCCTGGATCACATCCACCTGCATGCGCAACAGCGACAGCTGGTTGGCCCACAGCTTCCACGTGGTGGGGGGGGGGGGGAGGGGGGGCCGCCACCCAGCGCACCCCCCCCCCCCCCCCCCCCCCCCCGGTCCTGCCACCACGCGCGCTGCGCATCGCCCAGCATCGACACCGGTGTCAGCGTGCCGCCGGCGGCGGCAATCTTCTGCGCTTCGGCCGCGGCCAGTGTCTCGGCCGGGACGAAGTACAGCGCGCCGACTGCGCGGCCGGTGGTTTGCTCGGAGATGATGTGGTCGGCACGGTACAGGCGCTCGTCGGTCATCAGCAGGGTGGCGAGATTGCCGAAGGTGAACGAGCGATAGATCTGGATGTTCTGGAACGACGGGTTGTTGACGTCCAGGCTGACATCGGCCGGCATGAACTCGAACCACGCCTGGTTGGCAGCGCGCCGGCGCGCGGTGCGCGGCGTCAGGTCGTCGTCGGAGTCGTAGGTCTGCCGGTCCTGCCAGCAATTGTCGGCGAACTCATGGTCGTCCCAGATCGCAATCATCGGGAACGCGGCATGCAGGGCCTGCAGGCGCGCGTCGGTGCGATAGCTGCGGTACAGGTGGCGATAGTCGTCCAGCGTGGTGGCGTAGACGCTGCCGTCCGGCAGCGCGGTGCCATTGGGCAGCTGCAGCACGCCGTGGCGATCCTCCACATTGCCGGCGCGCGAGCCGCCCGGGACGGCCTCGTAGATGTAGTCGCCGACATGGACGATGAAGTCCAGCTCCTGCTGCGCCAGTTCTTCCATGCCGGCCCAGTGGTTGGCATTCCAGTCCTGGCAGCTGACAAAGGCGAAACGCAGCTGTGACAAGGGCGTGCCGGCCGCTGCCGCGGTGCGGGTGCGGCCGACGGTGCTGGGGCGGTTGCCCAGCAGGAAGCGGTAGTAGTAGCGGGTGCCGGGGCTCAGGCCCGTGACCTTGTTGCGGATGGTGTAGTCCCAGTCCGGCAGGGCCATCAGCGGTTGATTGACCAGCAGGCTCGGCGGCGGGAAGTCAGGCTGCGTCGACACCTGCAGCCGCACCACCACCGGCCGCTTGCCGTTGCTGCCTTCCACCCGCGTCCATACCACCACGCTGTCGGGCTTGGGATCGCCCGAGGCGACGCCATGGACGAAATTGAAGTTCTCCGGATTGCCGGTGTCGGGTTCCGGGTCGTCGCCGCCGCCGCAGGCGCTCAGGCCGCCGGTGGCAACGGTGACGGTCAGGAAACTTCCCCACTTGAGAAACTGTCGGCGGTCCATGGCGCTCCTCCTGTGCTTGCGGTCTCGGTCCACGCAGCGCGCAGCCGCGGCCACGATGCCGCTTGCGGCACCAGGATTCGTGGGGGCGTGCTGGTTGCTGAATGCATACTAGTGGCTGGCCTGCACGCTCGCCGTCGGTGAGGTTCCGACATCGATATAGGAGGAAGTCGACTGGTTCGTGCCGGCGCTGGCGCACCGCGCACCACCGTTGCTGGCGCGATCGGCAAGTCGGCATGCATTGCCTGCGACGCGGCCTAGACTGAAAGCAAAAGATTCGGACGCGAGGGCATCATGGCGTACGACAGCATCCTGGTCCATCTCGACGGCAACCGGCAGGCCATGCAGCGCTTGCAGGTTGCGGCACGCCTTGCCACCGCCAGCCAGTGTCCGCTGATCGGCCTGCTGGCCGGGCGCGTGCCGGACCCCAGCTGGTTCTACCGCATGAACAATGCCCAGCGCTGCCTGGCCGAAGACCAGGAGCGGCGCCGGCTGCAGCGCGAGAACATGCGTTGTGCCTTTGAGGCCGCCACGCGCGAGCTGGCGGTTGCCTGCGACTGGCGCATCGTTGAGCGCGATCCGGTGCCACTGGCGCTGCGCGAGGCGCGCGAGGCCGGCCTGATCGTCTCCGGCCAGTACGACGCCGACAACGCTGAAGGCCCGGTGGCGCGGCAGCTGTTGGAGGCGCTGCTGCTTGAGAGCGGCCGGCCGGCGCTGGTGGTGCCCTGTTCCGGCGCTTTCGCCACCGTGGGCACACGCGTGCTGGTGGCCTGGAATGGCAGCCGCGAGGCCGCGCGTGCCTTGCACGACGCGCTGCCGCTGATGGCCGGGGCACGCGCGCGGGTGCTGGGCGCCCATGCCGCCAGGGAGCCGCGTGCCGATGCCACTCCGGTCAGCCACGCCGTGCACGTGCTGGCGCGACAGGGTGTGGCAGTTGAGGTGGAGCACGGCCCGGGCGGTGGCGACCTGGCCATCGGTGAGCTGATCCTGTCGCGAGCGTCGGACTTTGGTGCCGACCTGATCGTGATGGGCGCCTACGGCCACGGCCGGCTGCGCGAGCTGGTGCTGGGCGGCGTGACCAGGGTGGTGCTGGAGTCGATGACGGTGCCGGTGCTGTTCTCGCACTGAAGCGCAGCGCCACGATTCCGGCAAGCCGCGCCAGAACAGCGTCCCCTGGTGGTCTTCAGTCGACCGTGATGTGGTTGGCCTGGATCACCTTGCCCCACACGCCCACGTCGTCGCGCACGGTCCGCGCGAACTGCTCGGCACTCCTGGCGGGCGCCATGCCCATGTTCAGCTGCAGGAAGCGCTCGCGCATGGGCGCGTCAGCCAGCAGGCGGGTCACTTCCGCATTGAGCCGCTGCACGATGGCGGCACTGGTGCCGGCCGGCGCGAACAGGCCATACCAGCTGTCGGTATCGAACGGGTAACCTTGTTCGGTCATGGTCGGCACGTCCGGCGTGGCCGGCGCGCGGCGCGTGCCGCTGATGGCCAGCGCGCGCAGCTTGCCGGCGCGGATCAGCGGCAGCGACGACGAGGTATCGACAAAGGCCACCTTGACCACGCCGCCCTGCATGTCGGTCAGGATCTGCGCCACGCCCTTGTACGGCACGTGGCGCAGCTTCATGCCGGTCTGCATCTTGAGGGCTTCCATGGTCAGGTGGCCGCCCGAGCCGATGCCCCACGAGCCGTAGTCGTATGCATCCGGGCGCTTGAGCACGTGGGCGACGAACTCCTTGAGCGTGCGCGCCGGGAAGTCCGGCGTCACCACCAGGAAATTGCCGCCCGCGCCGACCTGCGCCACCGGCAACAGGTCGCGCAGGCCGTCATAGGGCAGCCTGGGCTGCAGGGTCTGGTTGATCACCACCGTGGCGGCATAGGTGAACAGCAGCGTGTAGCCGTCGGGGCTGGCCTTGGCCACGGTATCGTTGCCGATGATGCCGGTCGCGCCGGGCTTGTTGTCGACCACGATGGTCTGGCCCAGCGGCTTGCCGAGCGATGCGGCCAGCGCGCGCGCGAACAGGTCGGTGCCGCCGCCGGGCGGGGCCGGCACCACCAGCCGGATGGGCTTGGCGGGCCAGGCATTGCTGGCGCACAGCGGGCCGGCCGCCGCGCCAAGACCGAGTGCGGCAAGCGCGCGCAGCACGTCGCGCCGGCGCGCGTTGCCAGGCAGTTCCGTCGGAACCGGGTTCATTGCTTGTGGCATGGCGTCTCCCTAGTGCATGCCGAAGTTGTCCGCCGCGTCGCTTTCCAGCGCGTCGGCGGCCGCGCCATACAGGCTGCGCGACACATAGCTGCGGATCTGCGTGGCGCGCTGGCGCAGCCAGGCGGCCTTGAGCTGGCGGGCCTCGCGCACGGTGGGCGTTTCATCGGGCGCCAGCGCCAGCACGTCGATCACGTGCAGCGCCAGCTGCGTGTCGCCGCGCGCGGCCAGGGCCTGCGCGTGGCGGATCAGTGCGCCGTGGTCGGCGACGGCCGCGGCGATCTCGGCCGCCGCCCGCTGCGGCGCGGCCGGATGCAGCGTGGTGGCATTGCGGTCCCACCAGCCGTTCTCCGAGCGGTAGATGTCGCGCGCGATGTAGCTGGGGTCGCCATAGGTGGGGCGCATCCAGGGCTGGTCGAACAGCTCAGCCGGCGGCTTGAGCGCGGCCAGCACCTGGCGTTCATTGCAGCCGGCGTTCATCAGCCGCACCACCTCCGCGCGCAGCCAGCGCAAGGCCCTGGCGGTCTGGCACAGCACGCGCTGGCATTCGTCCTCGCCCTGCAGCGTGGCGCCGAACTCTCGCACCACGGTGCGCGGCTGCAGGCCGGCCAAACGTTCCAGCGTATCGGCCCAGCGCACGGTGTCGCGCATGGTGCGGAAGGGGGTGCCGATGTTCGGGATCGAATCGATCACCGCGGGGCCGCCGTACAGCAGGCGCCGACCCGGCAGCCAGACCGCCACGGCGTCGTCGGTCTCGGACGGCGCCCACAGGATTTCCGCGCGGCGCTCGCCCCGGCCCAGCGTCAGGCCATCGGCAAAGGTCTCGGTGGGTTCGATGTGGACCAGCTTTCCCGCCAGCGCGCCGGCCGGCTGGCGGAACTGGATCTCCGCCATGCGCTCCTGCATGCGCTGGGTCTCGCGGTAGCGCGCCTGCCGCGCCAGCACATTGACGTGGGCCAGCACCCGCGGCGCGGGCTCGCCGCGCGCGGCGGCGTGGTCCAGCCATTGCTGCAGGCCGGCGTTGTAGCCCATATGGCCGTGGCTGTAGCAGATGGCCAGCACCGGCAGCCCGGTCTGCGTGCGCAGCGCCTCGATCATGCCGCGCGTGACGCGCCCGCCGGGGCCGCTGTCGACCACCAGCAGGCCGCCGCCCACGTCGGCGACAAAGCTCTGCCCTTGTCCGTGCAGCAGCCACACGCCGTCGCCGACGCTTCCGATTCCGGTGCCAGTGACCAGTGCCGCCGGCCGGTCCTCAATGTCCTGCATGCTTGCCTCCTCTGCGAACCAGGTCGCGTCCAGCGCAACTGTCACGCAAGAAGGGGCATCCCGGGGATTGGGGAAAGTCCCGCCGGGATGCGGCGTACCGGCCGCAAAGCAAGCGCCGGTGCGGCCCGGCGGAGGTTTTGGAATTTCAGGTGTAAACCGCTGGTTAGCACCGCGCGGGTGCAGGGAGTTCCCCGCCGGCGCGCGCTGCGGTAGCGGCTGCCTTCAGTCCAGTCGGCGCAGCGGACTGTCAGGCAGGTTGGACAGATAGTGGACTTCACGCCGCAGCAGGGTGGCGAACTGCGCCGCCACCGGCGTCATCGGCGAATCGGCGCGGTAGATCAGGCTGACGGTGTGGCTGGGCAGCTTGTCCTCGATCGGCAACGGCACCAGGCCATTGGCGGCCAGCCGGCCGGCCACCATCTGGCGCGGCAGCATGCACAGCAGGTGGCGGTCCTGCATCAGGTGCTCGATCATGCCGATGGTGTCGCAGCGCACCGCCACGCGCGGCAACGGCAGATCGCGTTCACGGAAGGCATCGAGGATGGCGGCGCCCGGGCCGTGCATGCGCTGGCCGGTCAGGATCCAGTCCGAGCCGATCAGTTCGCGCAGGCTGCGGGCGTTGCGCAGCGGATGCTCGCGGTGCGCCATCACGACCGAGTCGTTGTTGTAGAGCGGCTCGCAGGTGAATTCGCGCTCGATGCCCTCATCCGGGACCGGGCTGACTGCCATGTCCATCACGCCCGAGCGCAGTTCGTCCAGGTGGGTCGGGTAGCCCCAGCTGTCAATGCACACCAGCACGTCGGGATGCTGCACGCGAAAGCGCTTGACCACCGCGGGCAGCAGCACATGCGCCGGGCCGCGGGTGGTGCCGACGCGCACCACGCCGTTGCGCGCGCCCAGCATCTGCGCCATTTCCTCGCTGGCCTTGCGGGCCTCGGTGGCGATCAGCCGCGCGCGCCGCAGGAAGGCGTCGCCGTAGCGCGACAGCACCACGCCGCGGGTGGTGCGGGTCAGCAGCGGCACATGCAGCTCCTCTTCCAGCTGGCGGATGCTCTTGGTCAGTGCCGGTGCCGACACGTCGCGCGCACGGGCCCCGGCGCGGATGCTGCCGTGCTCGGCCACGGCGATGAAGTCCTGGACTTGGCTCAGACGCATGGATTTGGCTCCACTCAAACGACGCACTGGGCGCACAGCATAGCGGCATTCCGGCGGGTTCGGGATAACCCCAGGGTGCTAACCGGTGGTTTGCACCGAAGCAGTTTTGGCATCTGCCGTGATGCGCCGTGCCAACGCATGATCGCTCCACATCGTCGCAAACCGCCGGCAGCGCCGGCATCTTCGAGGAGTGGGATCGCATGGCGAACCGGCAAGACCTGCCGCTGGCAGGCATACGCGTGGTGGAGTTCGGGCAGTTCATCGCGGCGCCGGGTGCGGCCATGATGCTGGCCGACCTGGGCGCCGACGTGGTCAAGGTGGAGGCCTTGCGCGGCGACAGTGCGCGGCGCTTTGACGGCACCAGCCCGCAGAGCCCGATGTACCTGGCCTACAACCGCGGCAAGCGCGGCATCGCGCTGGACCTGCGCACGCCCGGCGGGCTGGACGCCGCACGGCGGCTGGCGCTGGCCAGCGACGTGGTGCTGCACAACACCCGCGCGGGCGTGATGGAAGCGCTGGGGCTGGACGCCGCCACGCTGCGCGCGGCGCGTCCCGACCTGATCCATGCCTCCATCAGCGGCTTCGGCACACGCGGGCCGTCGCGCACGCGGCCCGGGCTGGATATTGCCGCGCAGGCCGAGAGCGGCATGATGTCCGTGACCGGCGAGGCCGGCGGGCAGCCGCTGAAGGCCGGCTTCGCGCTGATCGACGCGGCCACCGCGCTGGCGACCGGCAACGCCATCCTGGCGGCGCTGTTCCGGCGCGAGCGCACCGGCGCCGGCGAGACTATCGAGACCTCGCTGCTTTCGGTCGGCGTGCAGATGCAGGCCCAGCTGTGGGCCGAGTACCAGTGCTCCGGCGCGCTGCCGGTGCGCAGCGGCAACAGCCAGCCCAAGGCGGCGCCGGCCGCGGATGTGATCGCGGTGGCGGACGGGCATATCGTGCTGTCGGCCTATCTCGACGAACACTGGACGCGCCTGTGCGAGGCCATCGGCCAGCCGGCGCTCGCGCAGGACGCGCGCTTTGCCTGCAATGCGCTGCGCGTGCAGAACCGCCCGGCGCTGCTGGCCATCCTGCACGACGCCATGCGCCACCTGAGCGGCGACGCCGCCCGTGCGCTGCTGGAGCGCCACCAGGTGGTGGTGGGCGTGGTGCGTGACTATCACCAGGTCAACGCGAGCGCCGACGTGCGCGCCAGCGGCGTGCTGCAAGCCGTTGACGACGGCGAGGGCGGCCAGCTGGAGCTGCCGGGCCTGCCCTTCACCATGGCCAGCATGCCGGCAGGGGCGATGCCCGCGGTGCCGCGCCTCGGCCAGCATACGACCAAGGTGCTGGCCGAACTTGGCTACAGCGCCGCGGAGATTCACACCATGGCCCGCGCCGGCGCGATCGGCGTGGAACAAGCCCAGCAGGAGCCCGCATGAACACCCCCCAAGCCCCCGTACTGCTGCAGCGCCATGCCGGCTGGGCCGAGGTGGTGCTGAACCGCCCGGCCCGCCGCAATGCCGTCGACATGTCGCTGGCCCGCGCGCTGGGCGACGCCATCGAGACCCTGGCCGCCGACGACAGCGTGCGCGCCGTGCTGCTGCGCGGCGCCGACGGCGCCTTCTGTTCCGGCCTGGACCTGCAGGCACTGCAGGCGGAGCCGGGCGGGCTGGCCGCGTTTGCGCCGGTCTGGGAGCGCGTCCACCTGGGCCTGCTGCAAAGCCGCAAGGCATGGATCGTGGCGCTGGAGCGCCATGCCATCAACGGGGGGGCGGCGCTGGCGCTGGCCGGCGACCTGCTGGTGTGCGGCGCCGGGGCCTTCCTGCAGATCGGCGAGATCCGCCTGGGCATGGCGGCGCCGCGCAATGCCGACTGGCTGGCGCTGCGCCATTCCGAGGCCGTGGCCGCGCGCCTGTGCCTGCTTGGCGACCGCGTGCCCGCGCCGGAGTTGCTGCGCCTGGGCATTGCCACCGAACTGGTCGAAGACGCCGAGGTGCTGGACCGCGCGCGCGGCCTGGCCGCCACCATCGGCGGCTTTCCGGTGGAAGGCGTGGCCGCGATCAAGGGCGGCATGCGCGCCGCGACGAGGCGCATGGCATCTGCTGCGCGCGACAAGCATTCCTGAGGACCGATATTTCCATGACAGATTCCATCACCACCGACGACGACGCGTCGCTGCAGGATTTCCGCCGCGAGGTGCGCGAGTTCGTCGCCCGGTCGCTGCCCCATGCCGTGCGCGAGAAAGTCCGCCTCGGACTGGAACTCAGCAAGCCAGAGCTGGTCGACTGGCAGCACCGGCTGGCCGAACGCGGCTGGCTGGCGCCGCACTGGCCGCCTGAATGGCAGGGCTGCAACTGGAGCGCCGAGCGCCGCGCCGCGTTCCAGGAAGAACTGGTGCTGGCGCACGCGCCCGAGAGCGGCGGCATCACCTTCGAGATGATCGGCCCGATCCTGATCCGCTACGGCACGCCGGCGCAGCAACAGTACTTCCTGCCGCGCATCCTGAACCAGGAGCACTGGTGGTGCCAGGGCTATTCCGAACCGAACGCCGGCTCCGACCTGGCGTCGCTGAAGACGCGTGCGGTGCGCAGGACGCGGCCCGACGGCACCGAGGTCTACGTGGTCAGCGGCAGCAAGATCTGGACCTCCTACGCGCAGTACGCGGACTGGATCTTCTGCCTGGTACGCACCGATACCGAGGCGCGCGCGCAGCAGGGCATCAGCTTCCTGCTGATCGACATGCGCAGCCCCGGCGTCAGCGTGCGGCCGCTGGTGGGCATCCATGGCTGGCACCTGTTCAACCAGGTGTTCTTCGACGAGGTGGAAGTGCCAGTGCAGAACCTCGTCGGCGAAGAGAACGCCGGCTGGACCATCGCCAAGTCCCTGCTCGAGCATGAGCGGCTGAACCTGGCGCGCGTGGCGGAGAACCGCCGCCGCCTGGCCAAGGTGCGCGCCATCGGCGACGAGCTGGAGGAGGGCGGCCAGCCGCTGTCGCAGCGCCCGTGGTTTGCACGCCGGATGCGCGCGCTGGAGGTGCGGCTCGAAGCGCTGGCTGCAACCGTGCTGCGCTTTCGCAAGCGCGCGCGCGCCGGCGAAACGCTGGGGCCGGAGACCGGCATGCTCAAGCTGCTGGGCAGCCGGCTGATCCAGGACATCGAGAACCTGGCGGTCGATGCGCTGGGGCCGGACACGCTGGCCTATGACCGCGCCGCGCACTTCGAGCCCGCCGTGCCGCAAGCGGGCCAGTCGGCGTACGCCGCGGCGGCATCGGCGCGCCGCTTCGTCACCCGCGGCTACACCATTGCCGGCGGCTCCAGCGAGATCCAGCACGAGCTGCTGGCCAAGCAGGTGCTGGGCCTGTAGTGGCTCCAATCGTGCCCGCAATTCAGGACAAGGAACTGAACACATGAGCGATTCAACGGACGATCGCCGCATGCTGCAGGAAAGCGTGCGGCGCTATGTCGAGCGCGGCTACGGCTTCGAGCAGCGCCGCGCGGCGCTGGCCGAGCCCGATGGCTTCTCGCGCAAGCACTGGCAGGCATTTGCCGAAATGGGCTGGCTGGCCGTGGGGCTGCCCGAAGCCTGCGGCGGCCTGGGCGATGCCGCGGACCAGGCCCTGCTGGCCGAGGAACTGGGCCGCGCCCAGCCTGCCGAGCCCTGGCTGGCCAATGCCGCGCTGTGCGCGCCGCTGCTGGCCGCCTGCGGCGATCCCGCCCACGCCGCGATCGCGGCGGCGATGGCCGAGGGTGGCGCGATGCTGGCGCTGGCCGCATGGGAAACGCAGGGACGCTATGACGCTTTCGATATCAGCACCACCGCGCAACAGCATGAGCCGGGGCAATGGACGCTGGACGGCCGCAAGACCCTGGTGCTGGGCGGCGGCAGCGCCGCGGTGCTGCTGGTGCTGGCACGTAGCGGCGGCCAGCGCCGCGACCGCGACGGCCTGACGCTGTTCGCGGTGCCGGCCGACACGCGCGGCATCAGCGTCGATGCGCTGCCGACCTACGACGGCCGCCAGACCGCCAGCGTGACGCTGCGCCGCGCGACCGTGCCGGACAGCGCGCGCATCGGCCCGGTGGACGGCGCCTGGCCGCTGGTGGAAGCCGCCATCGACCAGGCCACGGTGATGGCCTGCGCCGAAGCCGTGGGCACCATGTCGCGCGCGTTCGACCTGACCCGCGACTACCTGGTGACGCGCGAGCAGTTCGGCCGCGCGCTGACGGCCAACCAGGTGATCCGGCACCGGCTGGTGGACCTCTATGTCAGCGTCGAGCAGGCACGCGCCATCACCGAGCTGGCGGCCAACGCCCTGCATGGCGATGCGGTGGCGCGCATGCGCGCGGTATCGCATGCCAAGGCCTTTGTCTCGGATGCCGGGCGCGCGCTCGGCGAAGACGTAGTGCAGCTGCACGGTGCGGTGGGCATGACCGACGAGATGGAAATCGGCCACTGCTACAAGCGCCTGGCAGCCCACGCCAACCTGTTCGGCGATGCCGACTGGCACTACGAACGGCTGGCGGCACTCGATCACGCCGCGCAGGCGCAAGCCTGAGCCGGTTCAGCCAGGGCGCCCGGGCCGGTGCCCGGTGCGCCCACCCATGACACGCCGGCAACGCACCGGCATGCGCGGCCAATGCGCCGCAACGGAGACAGCAATATGAGCAGCCAGCACACTGGCGCCCGCAGGGCTTGTGCCACGCGCATAGCAGCCCTGGCCGCGGCGCTGGCCCTGGCGGGCGCCGCCAGCGCGCACGCCGAGGCCCCATACCCCAGCAAGCCCATCCGCATGGTGCTGCCCTCGGGCGCGGGCACCGTGACCGACCAGACGGCACGGCTTGTGGCCGAGCGCCTGACCGCCGCGCTCAGGCAGCCGGTGGTGGTCGACAACCGCCCCGGCGCCAACGGCATCATCGCCAACGAGACCGTGGCGCGCGCCGCGCCCGACGGCTACACGCTGCTGTTCACCTATGCCGCGACCATGACGGTGAACCCGTGGACCACGCCGTCGCTGCCCTATGACCCGATCAAGGACTTCACCCCCATCGCACGCCCCAGCCAGCCCGGCGGCAACCTGCTCGCGGTCAGCGCCAATGTGCCGGTGCACAGCCTGCAGGAGCTGATTGCCTACGCCAGGTCCAGCAAGACGGAACTGGCGTACTGCTCATGGGGCGTGGGCTCGGGCGGCCACCTGGCCATGGAATACCTGAAGGCCAAGACCGGCATCCACCTGCGCCATATCCCCTACAAGACCGCCACCCAGTGCAGCAACGACCTGGCCGCGGGCCACGTCACCATCGGCATCACCGACGCCATCTCGTCGGTCCCGCACCTGAAGTCCGGCCGCATCCGGGGCATTGCGGTCTCCGGACCGGAGCGCCTGCTGACGGCGCCGGACGTGCCGACCATGTCGCAGCAGGGCGTGCCCTTCCAGCAAGCCAGCTGGGTCGCGATCTTCGGCCCCAGGGGCCTGCCCGCGCCGATCGTCAACCGGCTGAACGCCGAGGTGAACCGCATCCTGCAGACACCGGGCGACCGCGACAAATTCACCGCCATGAACCTGCAGCCTGCCGCGCCGTCGAGCCCGGCCGACCTGGGCAAGCTGGTCAGCGCCGACCTGGCCGCGTGGGGCGAGGTGGTGAAGGTGGCGGGGCTGCAGGCGAAGTAAGGGCAGAACCATAACAACGCGAACGGGGGACAGAGAGCGTGAAGGCAAGACAGTGGATGGTGATGGGCGCCGCGCTGGCCGCGGGCAATGCCGTGGCCGGCACGATGCAGTTGTTCGGCGTGGTCGACGCATCGATCGAGTACGCCAAGGGCTCGGAAAGCGTGGTGCGCATGCGCGAAGGCCAGCAGGCCGCGTCGCGCTGGGGCATCCGCGGCATTGAGGACCTGGGCGGCGGGCTCAAGGCCAACTTCCTGGTCGAGTCGGGCTTCAATATCGACAACGGCATGGAGTTCTTCGGCAACAACCGGCTGTTCGGGCGGCAGGCGTATATCGGCCTGTCAGGCAACTGGGGAGAATTCCGGCTGGGGCGGCAGTACACGCCGTCGTTCTATGCGCTGCTGCGGCTCGATCCGTTCTTGCTCAATGGCGCGGTGTCGCCGTTCAACCTGCTGAGCGCCACCGCATCGCAGGGCACCGGGCACGTGGCCTACGGCGCCCGCTTCGACAACGCGGTGCAGTATTTCTCGCCCAAGTGGGGCGGCTTTTCCTTCGGCGCAGCGGTGGCGCCGGGCGAGGTGCCGGGATCGGCGCGCTCAGGGCTGAACTTCGGCATGAACGCGACCTACGAAGCCGGCAACGTCTACGCGTTCTACTCCTACCAGGGGATGTATTCGGGCGCCAACGTGCCGGTGGAGCCGACGCTGACTTCCAACCACTTCGTCGGCGGCTCGTACCGCTTCAAGCCGGTGGAGATCGGCTTGCTGTACAGCGCCGCCAGCAGCAACCTGCCCGAGACCCGTTCAGCACGCCACTACGGCGTGACCTTCAGCTGGAACGTGACGCAGCGCGACACCTTCAAGGCCGCCGCACTCAAGCGCCAGATCCTGGGCGGCGGCCAGCGGCCGCTGGCGGTGACGCTGGGGTGGGACCATGACCTGAGCAAGCGCACCACCGCCTATGTGCGGGCGGTGCTGGTGCACAACAGCCCCGGCGGCAGCGTGAGCAACAACAGCATCGTGATCGATCCGG
This sequence comes from Cupriavidus sp. CPT47-8839-RL05A, assembly GCF_058792255.1. NCBI lineage: Bacteria > Pseudomonadati > Pseudomonadota > Betaproteobacteria > Burkholderiales > Burkholderiaceae > Cupriavidus > Cupriavidus sp. CPT47-8839-RL05A. Next base: position 90,016 of record NZ_JBYTEG010000010.1, read on the forward strand.
GGAGTGGGGATGATGCGAAGTCGGTGAGCGTGGGGTTGCGGCATCGGTTCTGAAACGGACTGCTGCCCGTTCATGCGGGGCTGAGGCCAAGCGGCTGAGGCTACGGAGACCCGGGGCGGGCTGCCACCTGTCCCGCGGACGCTCCCCGCAAAGTGGGAGAGGGCGCCAATCTCAAGAACGCATCCCGGGCTGTCGCTCCGTGTCGGGTCATTTTCCTTTGTGCTTACTCTTCACGCTTCACAAGGCGAACGAAATCGCACGGAACGACCCTATAGATCATGGCGATACGAGATTGATATAGGACATCCCTTAATTTCAATTGGAATTATCATTCAATCGAAAACAATGGCGATATCTGAATAATCCACCTTCCTTCCTCAACGCATAACGGCTACCGTACGCGACGAACGTATCTTCTTGACGGTCATGCAAATGACGAGAAAAGCAAAGCACCGGAACACTGGTGCTTCTGCGGCAAGAGAAAGTTCAACGCTACGGAGTGCTGCACTTGGATAACCGACCGCCGTTCCTTTCCTCCCGCACCGTCACCGTGTCTGGTCCGGCGTTGCCGGAACTCTTCGGACAGTCCCCCTTCACCTTCGTACGCCTGGAGGGCAAGGAAGGCGTCTGCGGCCTGTTCGAATACGACATCGAACTGAAGACGCCGGACAAGGCCTATAACTTCCACGGCCCGGAAGGTAATTTCGACTTGCGCGAGATGAACGGGCGCGAGCTGACCGTCCATATCGAACTCGACGGCATGGGTACGGGGTTGGCGGGACACATTGGCGCAGGCACGCGCGAGATCAGCGGCATTGTCGATCGTGCCCGCTACCTGCGCGCCGAAGGGCGGCACTTCGTCTACGGACTGACGCTGCGTCCCTGGCTCTGGATCGCCTCCCAGAACAGGAACAGCCGCGTCTTCGAGAACCGCACCGATATCGAGATCATCGAAGAGGTCCTGTCTGCGTACTCCTTTCCGGTTGAGCGCAGGCTCGACGTGGCGAAATACCCCAGGCGGGTCTACCGCACCCAGTGCGACGAGAGCGATTACACCTTCATCGCCCGCCTCATGCAGCACTGGGGAATATCGTGGTTCTTCGAACATTCTGACGGCAAGCACCGCCTGGTTCTGGTCGATCACGTCGGTGGCTATTTCAGCATGCCGAGCGAGGCGTATCAGGTGCTGGAAATCCATCCGCCTGGCGTCAGGGTCGACCAGGAACACCTCGATGCGTTCTCGGTCGTCGATGCCGTGGTCGCAGGCAAGTACACGACCAATGCCTACAGCTTCACCCAGCCGCGCGGCAACCTGAGCGCCAGCAGTTCGGACCCGCGAGACACCGGCCTGAACACTGGCGCGCTGCACCAGGAGGTGTACGACTTCCCCAGCGAGCATGCCCAGCCGGCCACGGACAACCGCCCGTGGGACGAAGGCGACATGATCGCCCGCATCCGCATGGAGGAAATCCGTTCGCGTGGCCTGCGCTGCTTTGGCACCGGCAACCTGCGCGCGGTGGTGCCAGGCTGCACCATGAACGTGAAGGGACACCCCCAGCAGGCGGCCAACCGCGAGTACGTGGTGCTTGGCGCCAGCCTCAGGCTGGAAGACGTGGCCGAGGCCTCCGGCGAGGGCCAGCGCTGGCATTGCCGCGTCGAGTTCGAGTGCCACCCCACCCATGAGGTCTTCCGTCCGGCGCTGAGCATCCCGTGGCCGGTGGTCGCTGGGCCGCAAAGCGCGACCGTGGTCGGGCCGGAAGACCGCCATGTCGTGTGGCCGGATCAGTATGGACGCGTCCGCGTGCAGTTCCCGTGGGACCGCTTCAACAAGATGTCCTGCTGGGTACGCGTGGCGACGCCGTGGGCGGGCTCACAGTACGGCCAGGTCAGCATCCCGCGCATCGGCAGCGAAGTGCTGGTGATGTTCCTGGACGGCGGCGATCCGGACAAGCCCATTGTGATGGGGGCGGTGCCGAACAGCCTCAACATGCCGCCATGGCAGCTGCCGGACCAGCTCGCTCTCACCGGCATTCGCAGCCGCGAGCACGATGGTGGTCGTAGTAACCACCTGGTGCTGGACGACACCAAGGGACAAATCCAGGCGCAGCTCGCATCGGACCACCTGCAGTCGCAGATCAGCATGGGGTACATCACCGGCATTCCTGACGTGCAGGGACGCCGCGACAAGCGTGGTGAGGGGCTGGAGGCGCGCACCGATGGACATGCCGCGCTACGCGCGGCGTTGGGCATGCTGCTAACCACCTACCCGCGTGAACGGGCCGAGGGCAACGCCATGAACGTGGAGGATGTCATCCATGTGTTCATGGAAGCCCTGACCCTGGCGGATTCGCTCGCCCAGAGCGCGGTCAATGCCCAGGCCCAGACCGGGCAGCAGCAGGAGGTTGCCAAGACTTTGCGCAGCCAGGCCGATGCGGTCAAGGGTGGCGGCAAGCTGGGGGAATTCACCGAGCCGCACATCACCGTTGCCAGCCGGGCAGGCATTGCCACCACCGCGCCGGGATCCACGCACGTCTACAGCGGCGAACACATTGCGCTGACCAGCGGCCAGCACCTCTCATTCTCCTGCGGCGGTGGCATGTACGCCACGATCAGCGACCGTTTCTCGCTCTTCGTCCAGCGCGACGGGATCAAGCTGTATTCGGCCAAGGGCAAGGTGGAGGTGCAGGCCCAGTCGGATGGCGTTGATGTGATCGCACAGAAAGTGCTGCGCCTGCTGTCCACGACCGACTGGGTCGAGATCAGCGGCAAGAAAGGCGTTCGGGTCAATGTCGAAGGCAACGAGTTGCGCATCACGCCGGAGGGCATCGAGAACATTTCGACGGGCAAGTGGATTGTGTTCTCGGCCAGCAAGTCGCTCACCGGGCCAAAGAATGCTCCCTATACGATGCCCACCACCAAGATCTGCTCGCACCTGGCCGCGGGAGCGGCGGCATCCGGCGCCGGTGCCGTGCCTCTGCATTGAGGACGAACATGGCCGCACCCATCGGCAACCCATTGACCCAACTGCCCTGGCCGCAGGCCTGGGGCGACGGTTACCTGGTGCTCGATCCGCTAAATCACGATCCCATCCTGGCGGATCTGTCTGCCCTGAGGCTACATCAGTGCTTGCCCGCCGGCATCGGCGACAACGCACACCTGATGCCCGCCGTGGTAGAGCTGGCCACCGTGTCGCCGGCAGACCGGCAGATGCTATTGAACGTGGCCCAGGATGAAGCCGCGCGTGGAGATCCGCCCCTCATCTGCGCGTGGCTGCAGAGCGCCGCCCCTGTCCAGGAAGTCAGCAGCCATCTGGCGTCCTGCCTCACCGGCACCGACCATGCCGGCGGACACGCGCTGTGGCGCTTCTACGACCCTCGCGTATTTGCGCACATGACGTGGCTGCTGCGTCCCGTCCAACTCCGTGCGCTCCTTGGCCCGAGCGAGTCGTGGGGCTTCGCCTGGGCGGGCGATTGGTACCAGTTCGCCAGACCGACGCTGGCGGAGGCACCGACGACGTTGCCGCGACCCTGGTGGCCAGACGCCAGGCAGTGGCCCACCGTCGAGCAAACCGCCGATATTGCGCAGGTCCTGACACGCATTGCCGGGCGCAACAAGCCGTCCCTGGCACAGGCCCGCACAGTGGACCGCGCCTTGCGGCACGCCGACGAAGTGCTGCATCTGACCCTGCCGGCGGATCGCCGTCACTACGCCACACACGTCGCGGCGTTTGGGCAGCCGTTCGAGGACCAACCGAAACTGCAGGCCGCATGGCCCGCCGTGGCCGCAGGCGAAATGACGCTGCGCCAGGCACTGGGATCGCTGTCCAGCGACGACTGGGAACTCATGAAAATCATGGCGCAGCACGCCAGGCAAATCTCATTGGAACGCCACCATGGTCATGTATAACGTTGACAGCACGATGGAATGTTCATCCAAACCGGTGAAGGCGTGCAATTTTTGTCACCATGAACCCGGTTTGGCCGTGCTGCCGGTCCGGTACGCCGTCGTCGGACCCGAGGACAAGAACGGGGCGCCGCCGCTCTCAGGGAACTTCAGGATCGAGAACGCCCCTGCCCAGCTCGGCAGCGGGGTGCAGTACATCCTTCGCACGATGCGCGCCGGCTTCCTGTACGTCTTCCATGAAGCCATGCAAATGTGGGATGCCTATGTGGTCATGAAGGGCGGTCACCTGTGGAAGGTCATACCGGAGAATCCTGGCCCAGCCAAAGTCCCGGAGGCGTTCAATTGCTGTGTCAGTTCGCACCATAGCCTTGAATCCTTGTATTTCACCATTCCCGATCCCGCGCACGCGACGCATGTCTGGTACGCCTATTCGCATGTAGCCTGGACCAAGGCACAACTGGATGACAACAAGCACAAAGTCGATGTGCGTAGGGCGCATATGCAATGCCTCGACGTGGCCGCCTGGATGGGCAACCAGAACCAGCCACACGCCGGCCGCGCGACGGAAATCAACAAGCGCGTGGCATCGTTCGCCATGACGCCCGAAGCGCAACAACAAGCATTCCGGTATCTGAGCGCGACACCGCCCGGAACCATTAACCTGGGCGAGATTGCTCCGATTGGCCCCACAAGCGGTTCGATGCTTGCGGACCGGATGGAGATCGTGTCCCCCGGCAAGGCGATGATGCTGGCGTTCAATGATCCGCTCGCAATCACTGAAGACCTGGGCATCTTGACCAATCCCAAGCTGCACGCTAAGGCAAACAACGGCGTCATCTGGGACAAGGCAACAGATCTGTTCCTGGATACGCTCGAAAAGAACATCCGGGCCAACGCCGAGGCGCAGCACACGAAAGAGGCGGAGGCCGCGGCAGCCGAGGCCGAGCGCATGGCGACCACGCCGGATGGATTTCCGGCTTACGAACTCATGTCGATTCTGTTTAATGGAAAAGCGACGGCTGAGCGATGGAAACGCGAAGACGCTGCGCGCGAAGCCACGCGACTTGCCCGCAAGAAGGCCGCCAGTGACGCCGCCTGGAAACCCTACGAAGACGAACTCACGCCAGGCAAGCGCCACCAGGACCTGAGTCCCAGACTGAAGGCCCTCAACGAGAACGTGCTGGCACCCATTGCGACCTCGCTCGCACAGTGGCTCGTGAGTCCTCAGCTTGCTTCCTACATGCAATACCGGCATGACAAGATGGACCTGCCGCATGGCTATGTCTACAACGAATCCCTGACGCGCTGCCTGGAGAACGCGCTCGACACCGTGGAATGCCGTCGGGTCATCCAGCATTGGTTCAACGAGGCGAATCCGGAGAACCACAGCAATCTGCTTGCGCGCGCCCTGTTGCTGGACCACAAGCCCATCATCGACACGGTGCCGGACCCGACCGACCAGGGCTATGCCGCCATCTTCGGCATCCTGAAGAGCGGTCTCGACAAGATGGACTCCATGGCAAAGGGCCTCACCCTTCCCGAAGCCCTAGCGAAGATGGGCCTGGTACCGCGCCTGACCTGGATACTGGCCGACCAGATCATTCCGACCATTGCAAACAGCTTCAGCTCGGCATCGGCCAGGCTCGCCTTGTACGGGATGAGCCTGCTAGGCGGCGTGCGCCTGATCGCCCCGACGGCCAGCGTCATGCAAATCCGCGCGGTCGTGCTGAACGATCTCTCCACGGTGAACCCGGAGTTGTACAAGCAACTGGACCGCACCCGACGGCGCGAGGACGCCGTGGCACTCGGACGCGCGGCCAAGCGCATGGCTCAAACCGCCAGGCTGGTGTGGTTCAAGACAGAGGACCTGGAGCGCATTCCGGAACTGAGCGCCCTCAAGCTGCGTACCGCCAATGACGTGCCTGGGGTGCGGCAAGTCAAGGCGGTCCTGGGTTCACGCTTCGTGAATGTCGGGGCGGTCGCCTGCATCCTGCAGGGACTGGCGCTCTATCACGCCACGCAATCGTTCCGCGCGGCGGGCGAGTTCGACGAACCCGAAAGAGGAATCAAGCTGGTCGGAGGCCTGGTGTCCATGGCCGGGACCCTTGCCGAGCAAACTGGCGTCGTGCTGGAGAAGGCGCCGACGCACGCACTGGTCCGGCGCATCATGCGCTCACCGCCGAAGGCGGAATGGCTGGAAATGGGTAGGAAGCTGGTTGTCAGAGGGCGTTGGATTGGTTTTGCGGGGGCAGCAGTAGGAATCGGTTGGGATGGCTACCACGGGGTAGATGAATATCAGAAGGGGAACTACCTTATTTCCGGCCTTTATTTCACTTCGAGCCTCACCGGAGTGGCGATATCGGGCCTCTCGGTAGCAAGCGAAGAATTCTTGGCCGTCCTCGTTGGCGTACCGAGCTGGCCGTTCCTCGTCGTGCTGCTTGCCGTCAACGTCGGCATCCTCATGCTGGACGATCCGGCGACGGTCAAGTGGATCAAGCGCTGCCGTTTCAGCAAGGGGGCGGCCAGCGAGCACTACGGTAGCCTGGAGGCGGAATCGTTTGAATTCGTGCAACTGGGCCTCAAGGACGTCAAGTAGGAAGAATCGATGAGATTCCCGACCAAAGATGAGCGAACGCCGTTCTATTTTCGGCAACAGGGCAAAACGCTGGGAGCGTGGGAGTTGGAACACAGGCTGTCCATTGTCCGCCGCGCCAGCGAGCACGTGCTGGAGAGCGGCAACGTCTACCGCGTCAATTCGACCTGCCTGGAAATCACTGACGAGTCGCAGAGTCGGCTACAACTGGTGGGAATGGCATGCATTATCTTTTCCGTTGGAACAATTCTAGCCCTAGTAGGAGCGCTATTCTTTGCTTCGGTGCCATTCCGAGAGACAGCGGAAGTCATGGCCCGGAAGGGTAATTGGGCCGGCGTGATTCTCGGTACAACCGTCGGGATCGCCGGGACATGCTTATTCGGCCTGCTTGCCTTCGATCCGGTGCGACGCAACATGTTCACGCTGAAGCGCCGCCCCATCCGCCTGAACCGAAAGACCCGTCGCATCTATGCCATTCGCACCAAGGACCCGGATGGCATCTGGGAAGTGCCCTGGAGCCATGACGAATTCTTCTGTGTGGGCCATCGGCGCATGGGCGGCTTGTCACGCGCCTACGACATGTACGATATCCGCCACTATCAACTCGATGGCAACGGGAACGTTATCCGGGCGTTCGTGCTCGGCCAGTTCGTCTTCACTCTGGAAGAAGCCTACGCGCAGTGGGAGTACTACCGCCGCTACATGCAGGATGGGCCAGCTGAACTGCCCGAGCCTTATCGCTTCTGGGCGCCGCGGGAAACGTTTTGGGAAGGCTACAAGATCTGCAGAGGGGGTAAATTCTCTGGAGCCTTCTTCACCTTGACCGACGTCATTTTTGCACCGTTCGCATTGCTGGATGCGATCGCCCGCTGGCTCGTGCTCGTCACGTGCAGTGATCCCATGTGGCCGCAGGACATCGAGGCGGCGTGCAAGCCCTTGCCCAATGACCCGTACGCCCGCCCGTATGCCGACGACTACATCGGCGTGCCGAGCGGCCCTGATGCCAGGCCTTCCCACGAGGATCTAGCGCGAATGTTGGACCAGCAGCATGAGCGACGCAACGCTGGCGCGCTGACCCGCGAGGAAGCGAAAGCCCTGCTTCGAAGCACTACAGAACAGACCACATGACCATCCACTTCGAGACATCAACATCGGCATTCTGCTCTTGGATGGTCCCGCCACTCTACCGTGGACCAAGCGCTGCCGCTTCAGAAAAGTGCCTGCCAGCGAGCGCTACAGCAGCCTGGAGGCGGAATCGTGGGGAGGATCAATGAAGTTCCCGACCAAAGATGAGCGTACGCCGTTCCATTTTCGCCAACAGGGCAAACCGCTAGGCAAGTGGGAGCAAGAACACCGGCTCTATGTCGACCAGCCTGCCAGCGAGCATGTGCTGGAGAGCGGCAATGTCTATCGCATTGATTCGACCTGCCTGGAGATCACCGATGAGTCGCAGACTCGGATGCAGAACGTTGGGCTGCTTTGGATTATCTGTTTAGCATTTGCGTCGTTTTCTCTCTTTTACGGATTATTGCTTGCAACAAGCCTATTCAGAGACCCTGAGGAAATGATGGCGAAGAACGGGTATTGGTTCGGTACGATCGTTGGGATAGTACTTGGCTTTAGTTCTGCAGGCTTCTTCGGCCTGCTTGCCTTCGATCCGATGCGACGCAACATGTTCACCCTGAAGCGCCGCCCCATCCGCCTGAACCGAAAGACCCGTCGCATCTATGCCATTCGCACCAAGGACCCGGATGGCATCTGGGAAGTGCCCTGGAGCCATGACGAATTCTTCTGCGTTGGCCATCGGCGCATGGGCGGCTTGTCACGCGCCTACGACATGTACGACATCCGCCATTACCAGCTCGACGCGAGTGGCAACGTCGTCCGCGCATTCGTGCTCGGCCAGTTCGTCTTCACTCTGGAAGAAGCCTACGCCCAGTGGGAATACTACCGCCGCTACATGCAGGACGGGCCGGCTGGGCTGCCCGAGCCTTATCGCTTCTGGGCGCCGCGGGAAACGTTTTGGGAAGGCTACAAGATCTGCAGAGGGGGTAAATTCTCCGGAGCATTCTTCACCTTGACCGACGTCATCTTTGCACCGTTCGCACTGCTGGATGCGATTGCCCGCTGGATCGTGCTCGTCACGTGCAGTGATCCCGTGTGGCCGCCGGAGATCGAGGCGGCGTGCAGGCCCATGCCCAATGACCCGTACGCCCGCCCGTATGCCGACGACTACATCGGCGTGCCGAGCGGCCCGGATGCCAGGCCTTCCCGCGAGGATCTGGCGCGAATGCTCGACCGGCAGCAGGAGCGACGCAAGGCTGGCGCGCTGACCCGCGCGGAAGCGGAAGCCCTGCTTCGAAACACCACAGGACAGGCCACATGACAACCACTTCGCCGCTACCAGCGCCTCATGTCATCTTGATCGAGCAACCTTCCAATGTACCGGGCAAGCGCGGAATGGAAGGCTTCTGGGGCATGTGCTACGGGAACAAGACGGTCCTGACTGCCTACCTGTCGCCGATTGACCTGCTGTTGGACTCAATGCGGGGCAGTGCTCCCAATCAAGCCTTCAAGTTTCCATCCCTTGACCGGCTGCCCGCAACCCGCGTGAAGCAAACCTTCCCGACCGGCGTGGAGTTGGACATTGCCTGCGGCTTTCTCGCCCGCGACGGACAGCTCCTGCTCAGCCCAAGCGGCAAGTGGCGGCGCAACGTCTTGGTGCATGACGTGCGCGCGCCATTGCGGATGGGAAATCTTTTGCCTGAATACACCACCGATGCGCGACGCGCGATCAGCCGTCTCTTTGAGAGCGCAGGTCTCTTTGCCTGGCAGGACACACTGCTGTCGCTAGCCAGGATCTGGAAGGGCGACCGCATGAAGCACGCGATAGACAGTGCCCTGGCAACCGCAAGTACGGTAGTGCACTCAGCTGGTCAGGTCGTGAACCAGGTCGCCGTATTCGATCCGGAGGCGGAATTATGGCATTTTGTCCCTTGCCAGACGATGGACGATGTGCCGGAGAACAATCACCCACATGGATAAGCACAAATGGACAAGAGCATGATCAAGGTCGGCGATATGCATTCGCATGGCGGCCCTGTCAAATCCGGGTCGCCCGGGAGCCTGCTCGACGGCAAGCCCATTGCCCGACTCGGGGACCTCGTGGACTGCCCCCTGCACGGTGTCAACGAAATCGTAGAAGCCAGCTCGGGCATGGATGTCGATGGGCAACCCGCGGCGTTACACGGGGATCGCACGCGATGCGGGGCCACGCTGATTGGCGGCGACAGCGCCACGGTAGGGTGACGTTGATTCGGAGCGTCTCCGCCAGACGACACGTTGTTCAAATCAGCCTTTCCTTGAGGCCATTTTATTTGAGACCTTCACCTCACCACGCAGACCGGCGAAATATCAAGGAAGTCGCGCCGGCACGGTGTCCCGTGCCGGCGCCATTCACTTGCCGCTGCCTTACTTCAACTGCTGCGCAAACGCATCCAGCTGCGTAATGCAGATGCCCCAGCCCTCATAAAACCCCAGCTCCTCATGCTGCTTGCGCGTGGCCTCGTCCGGATGCATCACGCGCGCAATGTAGCGGGTGCCGTCACCCTCGTCGGCCATGGTGATGACCGCGGTCATCGACAGCCACGGCTTGTTGGGCCGGTACCCGGCCACCAGGGCCGAGGTGGAGACGATCTTCTCCATCGGCACGATCTCGAGGAAGCATCCCGGGTTGTCGCTGACGCCGCCGTCCGGGCCTTTCATGAGCGTATGGAAGGCGCCGCCGGGGCGCATGTCGAAGGCCAGGACCTCGGTGGTCCAGGGTTTGGGGCACCACCATTCCTTGAGCAGCTTGGGATCGCTCCATGCACGCCAGACCTTGGCACGCGGGGCCTTGAGCAGGCGCGAGATGACCAGGTCCTGGCTTTCAGGGCTGGCGGCGTTTTCATTCGGCATCTGACTGTTCCTCCTGATGAAGGGCTTCGACAAAGGCGGCCAGGCGGTCGGTACGGGCCTCCCACATGGCGCGCTGGTCGGCCAGCCATTGCTGCGCGTCTGACAGCGGTTGCGGTACCAGTTCGCAAGTGCGCACGCGCCCCGTCTTGCGCGAGCGGATCAGGCCGCTGCGCTCCAGCACCTGCAGGTGCTTCATGAACGAGGGCAGTGCCATCGTGAACGGTGCCGCCAGCGCCGAGACCGTTTCCGGCCCGCGGCCGAGCACGCTGACGATGGCGCGGCGGGTCGGGTCCGCCAGCGCGTAGAACACGTCGGAAAGCGGGGAAATATCGACAGCCTGGGACACGTCAGCAAACTCGGTACAATGGTTAGCCATATGGCTAAGTATAGGGGGGCAACTGGAAACTGCAAGCGCGAAATGCAAGACGCCCCGGCATCAGCCGGGGCGTCTTGTGATCGGGGAAGCGGGGCGCAGGCTATTGCTGCCGCACGTACGCCGCCAACGCCTTGACCTCATCCGCCTTCAAGCCGGCAAACGGCGGCATCGGCACCGATCCCCATTTGCCGCTGCTGCCGCCGCGGATGCTGGCTTCCAGCTTGGCCTGTGCCTGCGCATCGCCCTTGTAGCGGGTGGCGACTTCGTGATAAGCCGGGCCGACCACCTTCTGCGTCACGCTGTGGCAGCTCAGGCAGGCGTTCCTGGCCAGCAGGCCCTGCACGTCTACCGCGGCGGCAGGCGCCGAGGCGGCCGCGGGTGCGGCCGGCGCGGGCTTGCCTGCCTTCTGCGCGATCGCCACGATCTCCGGGTCCTTGATCTTGGCGGAGCCGTAGGCCACCGCGAGGTAGGCGCCGAGCTGCTCGACCTCGCCATCGTCGATCGGCGCACCATAGGCCTGCTGCATTTTCTTCATCTCGGCGGTCCACTGCGTCAGGCTCAGGCCGGGCGGCTGGTAGGAGACGTAGTCGGCCGAATGGCAGATCGCGCATTTCTGCATGGCGATGCCGTAGCCGGGCAACTTGGCGGGTTTGAGCTTGACGTTCTCCGCCGGCAGCTTGATGTCCGGGGGTGCCGCGGACGCGCTGCCCGCGCCCAGCAGGGCGAGCGCGAGCAGCACTGGGGTGATGGATCGATGCATGGTGCGCTCCTCAGGCAATGGTGACCGGCGTGGATTCAATGACGTTGCGGCGATAGCCGGCCGGGTTCCAGTTGGCCTTGGCCGGCTGCACCTCGCCCTGGACGCTGGTGGCGCGCACCATCAGCACCGCCGGGCCCTTGCGCGCGAACTTCACCGGCAGTTGCCAGGCGCGGAACGAGAAGCGCCCCAGGTCCTGGCCCAGCGTCGCGGCCTGCCAGCTCTGCCCGCCGTCCACCGAGACCTCGACGCCGCGGATGCCGGAGCCGCCATCGAAGGCAATGCCTTTCAGCTCCACCGTGCGCCCGGCGGGCAGCACGCCGCCCGTGCCCACGCTGGTGATGAAGCTGCGCACCGCCAGCGTCGAGATCGGTCGCGTCTTGCTGGCGGGGGTGCCCGGCGCCACGCATTGGCAGTCGTTATCCGGTACGCGATAGCCCTTGGTCATGAAGAACGCATCATGGCCTTCGAACGGGTGGTCCAGCACCTCGATCTCGGACAGGTGCTTGATCCAGTAGGTGCCGAAGTAACCCGGCACCACCAGCTTGACGGGATAGCCGTTGAGCAGCGGCAGGTCTTCGCCGTTCATGCCCCAGGCCAGCATCGGCTCGCCGTTCATCGCATGGGCGATATCGAGCGACTTGCGGAAATCCGGGGTGCTCGGCAGCACCGGCGTATCCATCCCGTTGAACGTGACCACCTTGGCGCCGGCCTTGACGCCCGCGTGCTCCAGCACCTTGCGCAGCGGCACGCCGGTCCAGCGCGCATTGCCCATCGCGCCGTTGGCCAGTTGCGCGCCGAACACACGTGGCTCGGAGAAGCCGCGGCTGTTGCCTGAACACTGGTTCACGGCGACGATGTCCACCGGACCGGCCAGCCGCTTCAGTTCATCGAGCGACAGCTTCAGCGGCCTGTTGACATGCCCGCCAACGGTCAGGCGGAAGGTGGCGAGATCCACCGACAGCGGAATGTTGGCCAGGTGGTAGCGCACGAAGAAGGCGTCGTTGGCGGTGATCGGCCCCTCGTTGAACGCGGAGAAGGGCGTCTCAAGGTGTGGCGGCCGGGTGCTGACGCGCACCAGCGGGCGCTTGCCCGGATAGCGCACCAGCGGGCGAGGGCCGTCGGCCAGCGTGACGCCGTCGCTGATGCGCGCGGCCTGGGCGGCCAGCGCGCCGAGCGGCGAGGCGCCGAGGGCGAGCAGGCCCGCGCCCTGGACGATGCGGCGCCGGGCCGGCACCGGCTGGGCGGCAGATTCCGCCGGACTGTTCTTGTCTCGCATGGGGCGTCTCCTTCAGGGGCTTGTTGTGTCGCGCAAGGCGCTATGGCGGGTACTTTGAGGCCGCGGCATCAACTTGTGAAACGTGTTTTGCTGCTAGCACTTATCGATTGAATCGATATAAGGGAAGACCACGGGCGCTCCGCCGAGAAACCGCTTGCATCGCGAATTCCATTTCCCTACACTTACCAAAACGTTTTTGTTAGCGGAAATCGATAATATCTGAGGCGAATTGCGCACAGATGCAGCAAGTGGCTTGCGAGCCACCGGCACAAACGCCCACACACCAAACGAGGAGCAAAGCATGTCCCACCCCGCCCCCGCGCCGGTGGATGAACGGCTGCCATGTCGGCGCCTGTTTGTCTTCGGGCTTCAACACGTACTGGTCATGGCAGCGTCGCCGATCGCGTCCGTCTTCCTGATGAGCAAGGCGCTGAACTTCCCGCCCGCGCTGGCGGTGCAGCTGCTGAGCGCCACCTTTGTGATCTGCGGCCTCGGCACGCTGTTGCAGTCGCTGGGCAAGCGCGGCATCGGTGCCCGGCTGCCGTTCGTGATGCTGCCCGGCGGCGCCCCGATCGTGCTGTTTATCCTGATCGCGCAGCAGACCGACGTGCAGACCGCTGCCGGCGCGGTGATCCTGACCGGCGTGTTCTACTTCTGCGTGCTGCCGGTGTTCCGGCGCTGTCTGCGCTATTTCCCGCCGGTGGTGGTGGGGACGATGCTGCTGCTGGTGGCGATCAACCTGGCGCAGGTATCGGGCAAGCTGGTTGCCGGCCACCCGGCCGCGGGCAGCACGGTGGACCCGCTCAACCTGCTGCTGGCGTTCGCCACCATTGCCTGCACCGTGGCGGCATCGCGCCTGCTGTCGGGCATGCTGGCGCAACTGGCGATCCTGCTCGGCCTGCTAGGCGGTGCGCTGGTGGCCGGGCTGGCCGGCGCGTTCCAGTTTGGCCATGTGTCGATGTCGCCGGTGTTCGCGTTGCCCACGCCGTTCCCGTTCGGGTGGCCGCATTTCGATGTGGTGGCGGCGATTCCGCTGATGGTGTTTGCCGTGATCTCGATGGTGGAGGCCACCGGCCAGACGCTGGCGATCAGCGATGCCGTGGGCCGGCCGGTGGACCAGCAGCGCGACGTGCCGCGCACCATCCGCGCCGATGCGCTGACTTCGCTGCTGGGCGGGATGTTCGGCACCTCGCTGATCATCACCAGTGGCGAGAACATCGGCATCGTGCGTGCCACCGGCGTGCGCTCGCGCTTCGTCACGGCGATGTCGGGCGCGATCCTGGTGGCGTTCGGGCTGCTGGTGCCGGTGTCGTCGCTGATCAGCGCCATCCCCGAGGCCGTGGTCGGCGGCACCGGGCTGGTGGTGTTCTGCATCGTCGGCACCATGGGCATCGACATGCTGCGCAAGGTGGACCTGCGCGACCACGCCAATATGTACGTGGTGGCCGTGGCGCTGGCCGTGGGCCTGCTGCCGATCCTGGTGCCCGGCATCTATGGCGGCCTGCCGGGCAACGTGCGCATCCTGGTGGGCAATGGCGTGGCGATGGGTGCCATTACCGCGGCGCTGCTCAACTTCCTGTTTTTCCATACGGGCCTGCGGGCCGCGGCAGCGGGCGCGGTTGCCCGCGACGATGCCGCCGCCACGCATTGACCCGGCTTCCTGAATTGCAATGACTGATCGTTCTGACTCGACGCCGGCCTGGCCCGGCGATACCAACCCGGCCCTGGTGCCGGACAGCTTCAGGCAGCCGCGCATCCTGCTGCCGGAATGGACCCTGCTGCGCCAGGGCGCGGTACGCGGCCACGCAGTGGTGGTTGAGGGCGGCCGCTTCACGGCAGTGGGCACGGCCGCGGAAGTCGCCGCGCGCTTCCCCGAGCTGGAGACCCTGCCGCTGCCGCGCATGCTGCTGATGCCCGGCATGATCGACACGCACCACCACCTGACGCAGTCGTTCGGCAAGTCGCTGGTGTTCGGCGAGCCGTCGGAGATCTTCCGGCGCGTGTGGGTGCCGCTGGAAGGCAGCCTGAAGGCGGAGCACCTGTACCTGTCGTCCAAGCTGGCGGCGCTGGAAGCGCTGCGCGGCGGCTTCACCACCGTGGTCGATGCCGGCACGCGCAGCGACGCCGGGCTGGATGCGGTCGCGCGCGCGGTCACCGATGCCGGCGTGCGCTGCGTGCTGGGCCTGATCTGCAACGACAAGCCCGGCGCCGAAACGCTCGACGCCGCGCCGATCCTGCGCCGCGCCGCCGCCCACCTGGACAAGTACGCCAGCGATCCGCTGGTGGCCCCGTCGCTGGCGATCTCGATTCCCGAGGTGGCCTCCGACGCGATGCTGCACCACGTCTACCAGTTGTGCGCCGAGTCCGGCCGCATCTTCCAGACCCATGCCAACGAGCACCTGGTGGCGGTGGAGCGCTCGCTCAACGCCTGCGGGCGCCGTCCGATCGAACATCTCGCGGCGGTCGGCGCACTGGGCCCGGCGGCGCTGCTGGCGCATGCCACGCTGGTGACGCCGCATGAGATCCGCTTGCTGGCCGACACCGGCACCGCGGTGGCCTACAACCCCGTGGCCAGCGCCTGGAAGGGCAACGCCGTGGCGCCGGCTGAAACCATGGCCACCTTCGGCGTGCGCCTGGGCCTGGGCACCGATGGCACCCGCAGCGACGGCTTCCGCCTGCTGGACTATGCCGAGGCCGCCCAGCGCTTCGCCTTCGGCATCGGCGTGGGCGATTCCTCCTGCGGCGCGGGCTGGCGCTGGGTCGACATGGCCACGCACGACGCGGCCGATGTGGCGGGTCTCGGTGCGCTCACCGGCGAGATCGCCGCGGGCAAGCGCGCCGACTTCCTGCTGGTCGACCTGGACGTGCCTGAGCTGACGCCGTCCTGGGACCTGACCTGGGAACTGGTGCGCCTGGCCAACCGCGACCAGATCCGCGCGGTCTTTGTCGATGGCAGCCTGCGCCTGTGGCAGGGCTGGCCCACGGACTGGGATGCACGCGCGCTGATGCGGGCGATCCACGCCATGGCCGAGGACACCGTCGCCCATGCCCCGATCCGCAAGCTGCACGATGCCGCGGACGTGCACCGCGCGCGCCAGGCTGGCACGGAGGCATCCTGACCATGGACATGACGTTGTTCAGCGTCGGCGTGGCGGTCTTTACCGGCGCGCTGGTCCAGGGTGCGACCGGCATGGGCTTCGCGCTGATCGTGGTGCCGGTGCTGGCGCTGGCCGCGCCGGCGATGCTGCCGGGCGCGCTGCTGCTGGCAATGCTGCCGCTCAATGCCTACGTGGCCTGGCGCGAACGCCATGCCATCGACCTGCGCGGCGCAGGCTGGATCAGCGCCGGGCGGCTGGCCGGCACCTTCGGCGGGCTGTGGGTGCTGGTGGCGATGCCGATGGCCTGGCTCAACGCGCTGGTCGGCGGCAGCACCATTGCCGCAGCGGTGGTGTCATTGCTGGCGCCGGCCTTTACGCCGGGGCGGCTGACCTTTGCCTCGACCGGCCTGATCACCGGCGTGACCGAGACCGCAACCGGTGTCGGCGGCCCGCCGCTGGCGCTGGCCTACCAGCACGCGCCGGTCGCGACGCTGCGCGCCACCGTGGCGCTGTGCTTCCTGGTCGGTGAAGCGATCTCGCTGGTGGTGCTGGCGTTGAGCGACCGGCTCGGCATGGAGCAGGTGCTCTATGCCATCGGGCTGCTGCCGGTGCTGATGGTCGGAATGGTGGCCAGCCACCTGGTGCACAAGCGCATCAACCAGCGCATGCTGCGCATCGGCGTGCTGGTATTTGCGCTGGTCTCCGGTGCCGTGGTGCTGCTGCGCGGCTAGCTGCCCGGCGTGGACGATGCCCGCACCACCAGTTCCGGCGCGGGCCCGGTGATCACGTCGCGGCTGCGGTCGCCGGAAAGATGTGCGAACAGCAGCTCCACTGCCAGCGATGCCACGCGCTCCAGGTGCAGGTTGACCGCGGTGATCGGCGGCTGCGCGCTGCGGGCGCGGATGCCGTCATAGCGCGTCACCACCAGCACATCGTCGGGCACGCGCTTGCCCAGCCCTTGCAGGTGGGCCATGGCGCCCACCGCGAACGCATCCACCGGCGCGCACAGCGCATCGAGCGCCGGCATCTGCGCCAGCAATTGCGCGCAGGCCTCGGCGCCCGCGGCTTCGCCGTGTTCCTCGGCTGCCTTGACGATATGGCAGGGCAAGCCCATTGACTGCGTGAACTCGCGGTAAGCGCGTTCGGTTTCCACATACGACTGGCGCGGCGCCGCGCCGATCATCAGGCCGATATGCCGGCGCCCGTGCCCGTGCAAGTGCGCCAGCAGCAGGCGGGCGGTGTCGGCCGATTGCAGGTCGACGCAAGGCACCGGCGTGTCGGTCAGCGGCTCGCGCCCGATCGACACGATGCTGACGCCGCGCTCGCGCAGCCGCGCGATATGCGGGTCGCCCGCGATCGGCTCGATCACGATCGCGCCGTCGATATCCAATGTATCGAGCAGGCCCCCGGCGCCTTCCAGCGGCGGCACCAGCACCACGCCCAGGCCGCGCCCCATTGCCGCCTCGGCGGCAATCGCCGCCACCTCCATCATGAAGCCGAGCCGCGACGTGCCGCCCGCCACCGCGAACGGCATCGACGACAACAGGGCGATGCAGTTGGCGCGGCCCGATTGCAGCCGCTGCGCGCGCACGCTGGGCCGGTAGCCCAGCTCGGCGGCAACGCGCTTGACGCGCGCACGTGTGGCCGGGTCCAGCACGCCGCGGTCGTTCAGCGCGTGCGACACCGTGGTCAGCGACACGCCGGCGGCGCGGGCGACGTCATGGATGGTGATGCGGCGAGGGCGGTCTGGCGTGGATTCGGTCATGCGGGACACGGGCGATGGTTCAGGGCGGAGCATACAACAGCGCGCGGCAAGGGGCAGGTTCAGCGGCGCGCGTTGGCAGCGCCAGCTTCGGACGACAGCGCTTTCCAGTGTTCGCGCGTGAACCGATAGAGCACCTCCAGCGCCGGCGACAGCGAGCGCGCCGCCATGCGCGCAATGCCATAGCGGCCGCAGCGGCGCGGATCGGGCGGCATCGGCACTTCGGCCATCAGCCCCGCGGCGCGCTCCTGGCGCGTGATCGACAGCACGCCGAACAGCAGCGTATCGCTGGCCAGCGTCACGCTGCGCAGCATGTCGAGGTTGTCGCAATGCAGGGTGAAGAGCTTGTCCGGCGCGGCGCCCGGCCCCCATAGCTCTGCCAGTTGCCGGCTGATGACGGTGCTGAGCGTGGTGGTTGCTACCGGGTAGGCGCGGATGGTCTCGATATCGATGCGGCGCTTGCGCAGGATCGGATGCCCGGCGCGGCATACCAGGCCTGCGGGTAGCTCACCCAATGGCTCCACGTCGATGTCGTCGGCCGCGCGCAGCACATAGGCATCGCCGACGATGGCGTCGATGGTCTCGTTGCGCAGTGCCTCCAGCAGGGCACTGGTGGCGCCGGTCTCGGTGCGCACCTTGATGCGCGGGTGGGCCTGCGCCATGTGGATCAGGAACGGCGTCAGCAGCAGCGCCGCCGGCGCGGGCGCCACGCCAATGGTCAGCGAGCCTTCCTCGCCGCCGCGCAGCAGGTCCAGGTCGCGCCGCAGCTGGCGCTCTTCCAGCCGCATGCGGCGCGCGCGGTCGGCCACCAGTTCGCCGAACACGGTCAGGCGCGCGCGCCGCGCGCCGCGGTCGAACAGTGGCGCCTTGAGTTCGTCTTCCAGCGCGCGGATGCTGCGGCTCAGCGCCGGCTGGGTCAGGTGCATGGCACGGGCCGCTTCGGAGAACGTGCCGTGCTCGACCACGGCGAGCAGGTGCAGAAGTTTCTGTGTGTCCATGCGGAAAACCATGCGCATTGGTTATGGGATCGGTTCAACATTTGCATTTGAATCATACCTCGCCCCTTCCTATGATGAGCGGAACACAAGAGCGGGCCGGTGACAGCACACACGGCGCCCCGCCATCCACCGTCCATCGGAAATCGGAGAGACATCATGCTCAAGCTGTTTATCGGCCTAGGCCTGCCGTTTATCGGCGTCATCGGAATGCTGCCCTGGGTGGCGACTGTCGAGCGCTTCGTGCTCGGCGTGCCCTTTATCTACGCCTGGATCTTTGCCTGGTTCGTGCTGACCTCCGGCTGCATGCTGGCGTGCTGGCTGCTGTTCGACCGCCACGCCGCCGACGCGGCGCATGAAGCCTGAAGGGGAGACCACCATGACCACAGCGGTATTCCTCGGCTTTATCGTGTTCTCGCTCTATCTCGCCATCCGCTCGAAGAAGGGCCACGGCGCGCAGAGCGTGCATGATTTCTTCGTGGCGTCGCGGCAGTTCGGCGCCTACCTGGTGTTCTTCCTGGCAGCGGGAGAGATCTACAGCATCGGCACGATGGTGGGCTTTCCCGGTGGCATCTATGCCAAGGGGCCGACCTACGGGGTCTGGTTCCTCGGCTACATCCTGCTGGCGTACCCGCTCGGCTATTTCCTCGGGCCCAAGATCTGGCAGGCCGGCGCGCGCTATAACGCGATCACGCTGCCGGACCTGTTCAAGGGCCACTACGGCAGCCGTGCGCTGGAGCTGATCGTGGCGGGCTCGGCGATCCTGTTCCTGCTGCCCTGGGGCCAGCTGCAGTTCACCGGGCTGGTGGCGGCGCTCAAGGGGCTGGGCTGGGAGTTCGATCCGGTGTACCTGGTGATGATCTCGGCCGCGCTGGCCTTTACCTACATTGCCATCTCCGGCGTGCGCGCATCGGCCTATATCGCCATCCTCAAGGACATCCTGATGGTGGTGGCGATCGTCGCCACCGGCGTCGCGGTGGGCTGGAAGGCGGGCGTGGGCGACGTGTTCCATGCCGCCAGCATGCAGGTCAGCAACCAGATGAATGACACCCAGCTGCGCTTCTCGATGAGCACCATGCTGTTCCAGGCGCTGGGCTTCTACGTGATGCCGTTCGCGGTGCAGAATTTCTTCACGGCCAAGAGCGCCAACACCATCCGGCGCACGCAGGTGGCGATGCCACTGTACATGCTGATGTATCCGTTCCTGGTGCTGGCGTCCTACTACGCGATCAGCCAGAACCTGCAGCTCGCATCGCCAAATGAGGCCTTCTTCGCGGCGGCGGTGCGCTTGTTGCCGGACTGGCTGCTCGGACTGGTGACCGCCGGCGCCGCGCTGTCGGGGCTGCTGGTGCTGGCCGGCATCTGCCTGGCGATCGGTCCCATCGTCACGCGCAACCTGCTGCCAGGCATGCCCGAGGCGCGCCAGAAGCAGGGCGCCAAGGTGGTGATCGTGATCTACCTGGTGCTGTCGATCGCCATGACGCTGGCCACGCCCAACCTGATGCTGACGCTGATCAACACCACCTACTACGGCGTGACGCAGTTCTTCCCTGGCGTGCTGGTGATCCTGTTCTCGCTGAAGGTGCGGGCGCTGGCGATTGGGCTCGGCATCGTCACCGGCCAGGTACTGGCGATCGCGCTGTATGTGCAGCAGGTAGATTTCGGCGGCATCAACCTCGGGCTGGTCAGCCTGGGCGTCAACCTGCTGGTGACCGCGCTGGTGAACTACGCACCCCGCCTGGCCCGCGTGCAGGCGGCGTGAATGACTGGACTCATGCAATCCATGACACAAGACGACACCGCGCGCACCCAGGTATTCGTGGCGCGCAAGATCCTCACGATGGAAGCCGGCCAGCCCGAGGCCACCCATGTCGCGGTGCGCGACGGCAAGATCCTTGCCGTGGGCGGCGCCGCCGAGATGGCCGGCTGGCCGGATGCGGTGCAGGTCGACACCTTCCGCGACAAGGTGCTGATGCCCGGGCTGGTCGAAGGCCATTGCCACCTGATGGAAGGCGCGATGTGGGATGCGGTTTACGTCGGCTACTTCGACCGCCGCGATCCGGACGGCAAGCTCTGGCACGGCCTGCGTACGCTGGAGCAGGTGATCGATCGCCTGGCGGGCGCGGCAAGCCAGATGCATGACCCGGAAACGCCGCTGCTGGCCTGGGGCTTCGACCCGATCTATTTCGGCGCCAGCCGGCTGTCGGTGCGCGAGCTGGATCGCGTCTCGGCCACGCGGCCCATCGTGGTGATGCATGCCAGCGTGCATCTGATGAACGTCAATTCCGCGATGCTGGCGCGCGCCGGCATCGACGAGGACACCGATATCGACGGCGTGCACAAGGACGCGCGGGGCTTGCCCACCGGCGAGCTGCAGGAATTCGCGGCGATGTTCCCGGTGCAGCGCGTGCTTGGCAGCGGCCTGTCGCTGGCCGCCGCCGAGAATGCCGACGCGGTGCGCCGCTTCGGCCGCGTGGCGCAACTGGCGGGCGTGACCACGGCGACGGATCTGGTCAACGACCTGTCGCCCAAGGGGCTGGAGACGCTGCAGGCGGTCACTGCCGACCCCGGCTTCCCGCTGCGCATCGTCCCGGCGTTCTCGCCGCAGCGCAATGCGCAGGGCGGCCCCGCCCGCGTGCAGGCCGCGGCGGCGGCCGGCACCGACAAGCTGCGCTTCGGTCCGGTCAAGTTCATTGTCGACGGTTCGATCCAGGGCTTTACCGCTCGCCTGCGTGCACCGGGGTATGCCGGCGGCCAGGCCAATGGCTTGTGGCTGATCCCGCCCGAGCAACTGCTCGACGCCTTCACGCCATTCCACCTGGCCGGCCTGCCGCTGCATATCCACACCAACGGCGACGAGGCGACGCAAGTGGTGCTGGACGTATTGGAAGCTATGCTGTCGCGCCATCCGCGCGCGGACCATCGCCATACGCTGCAGCACTGCCAGCTGGCGGACGAGGCACAGCTGGCGCGCGCGGCGCGGCTGGGGCTGTGCATCAACTTCTTCTCCAACCACCTGTACTACTGGGGCGATGCGCATGCCGGCCATACCGTGGGACCGGCGCGGGCTGCGCGCATGAACCCGGCGGGCACGGCGCGGCGGCTGGGGATTCCGTTCGCGATCCATTCCGATGCGCCGATCACGCCGCTGAACCCGCTCTTTACGGCGTGGTGCGCGGTGCAACGCCAGACCGCTTGCGGCAGCGTGCTGGGCGAAGCGGAGCGCCTGCCGGTCGCCGACGCGCTGTATGCCATCACCATGGGTGCGGCCTATACACTGAAGCTCGACCATTGCATCGGCAGCATCGCGTCCGGCAAGCTGGCAGACTTTGCCGTGCTGGAAGATGACCCGACCGCGGTGGGTCCCGAGTGCCTGAAGGACGTGTGCGTCTGGGGCACGGTACTGGGCGGGCGCGTGTTCGCGGCGCCGGCCCGATGAACACGCGGCCTCCGGTCCCGCTGGCGGTGGTCGGCGGCTACCTTGGCGCCGGCAAGACCACCTTGCTCAACCGCTTGCTGGCCAACGCGCACGGGCGCCGCATCGCGGTGCTGGTCAATGACTTCGGCGAGATCAATATCGATGCCGCGCTGATCCGCACGCGCAGCGACGACGTGATCCAGTTGGAGAACGGCTGCATCTGCTGCTCGATCGGCGGCCGGCTGGCCGAGGCGCTGGTGGCCATCGCAGCGCGGGAGCAGCGGCCGGACTTGCTGGTGATCGAGGCCAGCGGCGTCTCGGACCCGCAGCGCATTGCACAGGTCGGCTTGCTGGATCGGGCCCTTGTGCTCAATGCCGTGGTGGTGGCCGTGGATGTGACCGAGGTCGGCCACAGCCTGCACGATCCGCTGGTGGGCGACATGGTGCGGCAACAGATCGCGGGAGCCTCGGTAGTGGTGCTGACCAAGGCAGACCTTGCCGATGCGGATGCGCTGGCAATGGCTGCCGCCAAGGTCGACGCCATCGCGCCGCGTGCCACGGTGCTGACCGCATGCGAGGGCGAGGTACCCTTGTCGGTCTTTGTCGACGCCGCCCCGCCGGCACCACATGCCGATGCAGTGCTGCAGGCGGGCGGGCACTGGCGGCGAGCCGTCGGCACCGTGCACGCCGGCATCCGCAGCATTTCATACCAGACCGGCCGCGACTTCGACAAGGCGCTGCTGCGGCAGGCGCTGAAGACGCTGCCGGTGCGGCTGCTGCGCGCGAAGGGCATGGTCAGGCTGGCAGCCGATCCGCGCCTGCACGAAATGCATGTGGTCGCGGGCCGCATGCGGCTGAGTCCGATGGCGCAAGGCGATGCGGCAGGGTCTGCGCTGGTCCTGATCGGTGCCTTCGGTGCGGAGGAGGAGAGGCGTATCCGCGCCTGCCTCGATCTGGCGCTCGCCTGAGCGGGCGCGCGAACGGCGTCGCTGCGGCGCCGCTCAGGTGTGGAATTCTTCCGGTTCCGCATGCGCCGGCCTTCCTTCCCAGCCGCCACGCTCGAACTCCGCAATCACCTGCGCCCCAAACAGCAGCAAGGTCGCCGCGATCTCCAGGCTCAGCAGCACCACGATCGCCGTGGTCAGCGAGCCATAGACCCGGCTCACTTGCGACAAGGTGGTGAAGTACCACGCCAGCACATGGCGGGAGATTTCCCACAGCACGGCCGCAATCAACGCGCCGCTCAGCGCATGCCGCAGCGACAGCCTGCCAACCGGCATCACCATGTAGATCGAGGTCAGCATCAGCACCTCGCCGATGAAGCCGAGCAGGTAGAGCAGGCCGGTCGAGAGCCGGTCCAGCGACCAGTCTCGGCCCAGCACTTCCACATGCCGTTCGCCGATGGCCAGCAGGCCGCCCGATACCAACGTGACCAGCAGCAGGCCCACGCTCAGTACCGCGATATAGCAGTAGGGCAGCAGCGCCGAGACCAGGAAATGCCGGCGCCGGATCGCCACGCGGTGCTCGAAGATCACCGACATGGCATTCTCCAGCACGGTAAAGGCGAGCGAACTGAAGAACAGCATGGTGACCAGCAGCACCCAGCCGATCGTGCCACGGTTGCGCAGGAAGGCGGCAAGCTCGGTGACCAGGGCCCTGGACTGCCCCGGCACCACCCACTCCAGGTAGCGCGCGAGCGTGGACAACAGCGGGTCTGGTTCGATCACGTGCGACAGGGCGATGATCATCAGGATCAGCAGCGGCACGATCGACAGCAGCGCGTAGTAGGCCACCGCGCCGGCCAGCAGCAGCCCCTGGTTGGCGCGGAACTGCCTGAGCGTGTGCCAGGCAAAGCGCCCCGGATGGCGGAGCAGGTCGCGGACGCGGGCGTCGGGAAGCTGCATGGCAGACACCGGAGAGGAAGGGTTTCGCCATTATGCGGCTTCGGTGCCTGACATTCCACCGGGTTATGGCTCTATTCCGAATGCATCATTGTGGTCGGGAACCGCGTCCGCCAAGATGGCGGCCGCGGCCTGCGCCATGCGGGCTTGCACCTCATGCATACAAGGCGGCGCACCGTGCGTGCAGCCGCCTGGACAGGAATGGAGACAGCATGCAAGCGCAAACAGTGTCGCGCAGGACGGGATTCGGACGCAGTCGGGTGTGGTTGGCCGTGGCGCTGCTGGTGGCGCCGATGAGCGTTGCGCTGGCGCAGGGCACCGGCCAGCCCGTGGCCGTTGCCGAGGACGAGGTCATGCAGGGCTTTCCGCCGCCGCCCGACAAGCAAGTCAGCCGCGGCAGCGGGCTGCGTCCGCCGTATATGCGCTGGGCGTTCCGGCATGCGCGCGAGATGTCGCCGACGGCGGGGATCCGGCATGCCAGCCAGCCGCTGGCCCTGGCCGGTCAGCCCGGCACGGAACTGGACGGCACCACGTTTGCCGTGGCGGGCAAGACGGTCCGACTGGCCGACTACCTGCGCGACACCCATACCGACGGCTTTATCGTGCTGCACCAGGGCAAGGTCGTCTATGAGCGCTACCTCGCGGGCTTTGGTCCTTACCAGCCGCATATCTGGGCCTCGATGACCAAGTCCGTCACCGGGCTGCTGGCCGCCATGCTGGTCGAAGAGGGCAAGCTCGATCCGCAGGCCCGGCTGGCGCAGTATGTGCCGGAACTGGCCGGCAACCCGTTCGGCGAGGCCACGGTACAGCAGAACCTGGACATGGAGGTGCCGGTGGGCTACCCGGAGGGGCTGCCGCCGGACCTGGGGCTGTTCGGGGCGGTGGGGATCGTGCCGCGCAAGGCGGAGGCGCCGGATACCATCTATGACTTCCTCAAGGTCGTCCACGCCACCGGCGGGCGCGACGATGGCGGCGTCTGGTACTACCAGAACGGCTCGCCGGAAGCGGTGGCATGGGCGCTGCGGCGCATCACCGGCAAGAGCTGGGCGCAACTGGTGAGCGAGCGGCTGTGGTCCCGCTTTGCCGACGATGATGCCTACACCCAGGTGGACCGCCAGGGCACGGAAATGGCCAGCGGCGGCATGAATTCCACGCTGCGCGATGCCGCCCGCTTTGCCGAGGCCGTGCGCCGGGCGGCCGCCGGCGACGCCTCGGGCGGGATCTCGCCGGCGGCGGCGCGCATTGCGCTGCAGCCCGCCGGCAACCAGGCCCGCTTTGCGCGCGGCAACACCATGCCGGGCCGCGACGGCTATGGCTACCGCAACTACTGGTTCCAGCGCAACGACGGCGACGGCAGCATCGAGGCCAGCGGGCGCTTCGGACAGAAGATCTATATCAACCCGGCCAGGGGGCTGACGGTGGTGAAGTTCTCCGCCAGCCCGGACGGCGCCGCGCGTGCGACCAGCGCAGCCGCGGTGCGCAAGCGCGACGATCCGGCCCGGGCGCTGGAATCCGCCGAGGCCATGGTGGCCGCGGCGCTCGCGATCCAGCGCGCGGTCAGCCGCTGACCCACGCCGGCAGGGGCCGGCGGACTCTCCCGATCTGCCTCTCACGCACGCCGCCAGGGCGTGCGCAGGACTGCTGCGCGCCTGCGGGCCGCGCAGTCCGCAATCCAGCCATCGGCATCTTCGCCGTGGCGATGACCAACCACAACGAAAGAGAATGGATGCGGCATCGCTTTTGAGCAGCACCTAGTCCTGCGGCGCCCCCGCCGCCCGCCGCAGGCAATCCAGCATGGCCATGACCGCCGCGCGCGACTGCGCGTCGTCACGCCAGTACATCGACACCGAGCCGAACCCCGCCAGCCGCAGCGGCACGATGCGCAGCGCGCCCAGCGCTTCCAGCCGGCGCGCGGTGCGGTGCGAGGCCAGGCCGATCATGTCGCTGTTGTTGAGTAGCGTGAGATTCAGCACGGTGGAATTGCTCTCCACGCAATCTGCCGGCAGCGCACGCTCGGCGCTGGCCAGCGCGCCTTCCAGCGCGTTGCGGATGGGCGTGCCGCGCGGCCACACCACCCAGCGGTAGCGATACAGGTCGTCCCAGCCGATGCGCGCGCCTTGCAGCAGCGGGTGGCGCGGCCGGGCGACGAAGTGGATCGGCTCCATGTAGAGCGATTCGGTGCGCATGTGCGCATCCTGCAGCTCGGGCGCCGAGCGGCCCACCACGATATCCAGCTCGCTGTGCGCCAGCTGGCTCATGAGCCGGTCCATGGTCGTTTCCACCAGCCGCACGCTGGCGCGGGGCATCTGCTGCAGCAATTGCAGCGCTGCCAGCGGCACGGTATCCGCCGACGACGCGCCCGAGGTACCCACCACCACGATCCCGCTGCCGCCGTCGCGCATGGCCTGCAGGTCGTCGCGCGCGGTATCCAGCTGGGCCTCGATCCGGCGGGCGTGCTCGATCAGCGACTCGCCGTAGGGCGTGGGCCGCAGCCCGCGCGCCTGGCGCTCGAACAGGGGCAGCCCGATATCGTCCTCCAGGTCCTTCAGCCATTTGGAAAGGCCCGGCTGGGTCGTGTTCAGCATGGCCGCCGACTGGCTCATATTGCCGGTCTCGGCCAGGCTCAGCAGCATCTGCAGGTTGCGCAGCCGCAATCTCTGGGTCCAGTCCATGAGGCTACCTATATGAAAAATGGTATCGATAAGATGAAAAGTTCATTTCAAATCTTATAGGCCGCCGCGTATAACGACAACAAGACGGTGCGAGCGATGACACGCACCCACAAAAGCGCTCCCAAAGCCCTGCATAAAGTTACGGAGACAGCATGTCCGAACACACCCCAGACCCGGCCCGCGTGGCCTATTACGAAGAAATCGGCCGCAGCCACATGACCCCGCTGTGGGAGTCGCTGCACGCGCTGGTGCCGCCGCAACCGCGGCCGCAGATCGTTCCCGCCATCTGGAAGTACGCCCAGATCCGCCCGCTGGTGATGCAGGCCGGCGGCGTCATCAGCGCCGAGGAAGCGGTGCGCCGCGTGCTGGTGCTGGAGAACCCGGGCATTCCGGGCAAGTCGAGCATCACCTCCACGCTGTACGCTGGCCTGCAGCTGATCCTGCCGGGCGAGATCGCGCCCAGCCACCGCCATACCCAGTCCGCGCTGCGCTTTATCGTCGAAGGCAAGGGCGCCTGGACCGCGGTCAACGGCGAGCGCACCACCATGCATCCCGGCGACTTCATCATCACGCCGTCGTGGACCTGGCACGACCATGGCAACCCTGCCGTCGAGGACGGCGGCGAGCCGGTGGTGTGGCTGGACGGGCTGGATATTCCGCTGGTGCAGCAGTTCGATGCCGGGTTTGCCGAGAACTACCCGGAAGCCCAGCAGCCCGTGACCCGCGTCGAGGGCGACAGCTTTGCCCGCTTCGGGCACAACATGGTGCCGGTGCGACACCGTGTGACCGATCCCACTTCACCGATTTTCAGCTACCCGTACGAGCGCTCGCGCGAGGCGCTGGACCAGCTCTACCGCAACGGCGAGCTCGATGCCTGGGACGGCGTCAAGCTGCGCTATATCAACCCGGCCACCGGCGGCTGGCCGATGCCGACCATCGCCACCTTCATGCAGTACCTGCCGGCGGGCTTCCAGGGCAAGACCTACCGCAGCACCGACGCCACCGTCTACAGCGTGGTGGAAGGGCGCGGCACGGTGCGCATCGGTGACGACCAGTTCCAGTTCGAGCCGCGCGACATCTTCGTGGCCCCGTCGTGGGCGCCAGTGCAGCTGGGCGCGCTGGAAGACGCGGTGCTGTTCAGCTATTCCGACCGGCCCGTGCTGTCCGCGATGAACCTGCTGCGCGAAGCGCGCACCTGAGCGTCCCGCGACCCTGATCCGACCTGCCCCGGGCGGTGCCTGCGCGCACCGCCTGAGGCTCCCGCTTACCTGACGACTACCGGAAACCTCGAACCATGTCCTACGTCTTCACGCCCCCCGCCACCGTTTCCATCCCCGTTGCCGGCAGCGACGACCAGTTCGCCGTGCGCCGCGTCTACTGCGTGGGCCGCAACTACGCCGCCCATGCGCGCGAGATGGGCTTCGATCCCGACCGCGAGCCGCCGTTCTTCTTCTGCAAGCCGGCGGATGCGATCGTCCCGGTGCAGGCCGGCACCACGCTGGACCTGCCGTATCCGGCGCAGACGCAGAACTACCACTACGAGGCCGAGCTGGTGGCAGTGATCGGCAAGGCTGGTTCGGATATCCCGGTCGAACAGGCACTCGAACATGTCTGGGGCTATGCCGTCGGCCTCGACATGACCCGCCGCGACCTGCAGATGAAGATGCGCGAAATGGGCCGCCCCTGGGAGATCGGCAAGGCCTTCGATGCCTCGGCGCCGGTCGCGCCGATCCACCGCGCCAGCGAGATCGGCCACCCGCAACAGGCCGGCATCTGGCTGACGGTCAACGGTGAAACGAAGCAGCGCAGCGATGTGTCGCACCTGATCTGGTCGGTGGCCGAGACGGTGGCCTACCTGTCGCAGTTCTTCCGCCTGGAACCGGGTGATGTGATCTTCACCGGTACGCCGGAAGGCGTGGGCGCGGTCAAGGCCGGCGAGACCATGGTCACGGGCGTGGACGGCCTCGGCGAACTGGCCGTGCGCGTGGTCTGAACCTCTGAATCGCAGCACACGGGCATTACCGATCATGCAGCTCTATAGTTTCTTCAACAGCTCCACGTCCTACCGGGTGCGCATCGCGCTGGCCCTCAAGGGCCTGCCGTACGACTACCTGCCGGTCAATATCCGCACCGGCCAGCACCGCGAGCCGGAGTACGTCGGGAAAATCAACCCGTCCGCGACCGTGCCCGCGCTGGTGGATGGCGGTTTTACGCTCGGGCAGTCGTTCGCGATCCTCGACTACCTGGACGCGCTCCATCCGGAGCCGCGCCTTGTGCCGCAAGACCCGGTGCAGCGTGCGCGGGTGCTGGAACTGGCCACGCTGATCGGCTGCGACATCCATCCGGTCAACAACCTGCGCGTGCTGCGCTACCTGCAGGACGTGCTGAAGGTCACGCCCGAGCAGAAGGATGCCTGGTACCGCCACTGGATCGATGAAGGCATGGCCGGCGTGGAGCGCCTGCTGGCGCAGCACGGGCATGGCAGGTGGTGCTTCGGCGATGCGCCGACACTCGCTGACGTCACGCTGGTGCCGCAAGTCGCCAACGCCCTGCGCATGGGCTGCGACCTGAGCCGGTACCAGCGCGCGATGGCGGTCTACGCACACGCCAGCGCCCATCCCGCCTTTGCCCAGGCGGCGCCCGGGCGCCAGCCCGATTACACCGCCTGACGCATCGCGCAGGCGAGGAGACAAGACATGAGCAGTACCAACAACGCGACCGGCAAGGTCCTCATCATCGGCGGCGGCATCGGCGGCCTGGCCGCGGCGCTGGCGCTCGCACGCCAGGGCATCCGCATCGAACTGCTGGAGCAGGCCGAGCAGATCGGCGAGATCGGCGCGGGCATCCAGCTCGCCGCCAACGCCTTTGCCGCACTGGATGCGCTGGGCGTAGGCGAAGCTGCGCGCAGCCGGGCTGTCTTTACCGACTACCTCAGCCTGCGCGATGCGATCGATACCAGCGTGATCGCCGAGGTTGACGTCGGGCAGGCGTACCGCGAGCGCTTCGGCAACCCGTATGCGGTGATCCATCGCGCCGATATCCACCTGTCGATCCTGGAGGCGGTGCAGGACCACCCGCTGATCACGTTCCGCACCAGCACGCGCGTGGAACAGCTGCTGCAGGACGACCAGGGCGTGACCGTGATCGACCAGCACGGCGAACACCATCATGGCGATGCCGTGATCGGCTGCGACGGCGTCAAGTCCGCGATCCGCCAGGCGCTGATCGGCGACGAGCCGCGCGTCACCGGACACGTGGTGTATCGCGCCGTGGTCGGCGTCGCCGACATGCCGCAGGACCTGCAGGTCAATGCACCGGTGGTGTGGGCCGGCCCGCATTGCCACCTGGTCCACTACCCGCTGCGCGGCGGCCAGCAGTACAACCTGGTGGTGACCTTCCACAGCCGCGAGCAGGAAACCTGGGGCGTGCGCGACGGCAGCAAGGCGGAAGTGCTGTCGTACTTCGAGGGCATCCATCCGCTGCCGCACCAGATGCTGGACCGGCCCACTTCCTGGAAGCGCTGGGCCACCGCCGACCGCGACCCGGTCGAGCGCTGGAGCTTCGGCCGCGCCACCATCCTGGGCGATGCCGCGCACCCGATGACCCAATACGTGGCCCAGGGCGCCTGCCAGGCGCTGGAAGACGCGGTCACGCTGGGCGCCGCGGTGCAGGCCGCCGGCGGCAATTGCGAGGCAGCGTTCAAGCTGTACGAGCAGGCCCGCATCCCGCGTACCGCCCGCGTGCTGTATGCCGCGCGCGACATGGGCCGGGTCTACCACGCCAAGGGCGTGGACCGGCTGGTGCGCAACAGCCTGTGGACCGGCCGCACGCAGGCGCAGTTCTACGACGCGCTGCAGTGGCTGCATGGCTGGCGTGCCGACCAGTGCCTGAGCCCCACGCCGTGGCTGTAAGCCGCTGGCGCAATTTTTCTTCGCAGTCAATCCGAAACGATCTGGCGGCCGCGCATAAGGCTGCCGGACGTGACTCGCCCCTAATCCTGGCATCAAGGAGGAGACCACCATGCCTGCCAGCCAACCCCTGAACGTCACCGCGTTCATCGACCGCCAGCCGCTGTCGGCGTTCCAGGTGAGCATCGTCGTGCTGTGCTTCCTGATCGTTGCGGTCGATGGCTTCGATACGGCGGCGATCGGCTTCATCGCACCAGCCATCCGCGCGGAATGGCAGCTGACGCCGGCCCAGCTGGCGCCGCTGTTCGGCGCCGGGCTCGGCGGCCTGATGGTCGGCGCCTTCGTCTTCGGCCCGCTGGCCGACCGCTTCGGGCGCAAGGGCGTGCTGGTGCTGTCGGTGCTGTTCTTCGGTGCCGCCAGCCTGGCCTCGGCCTGGTCGCAGGACCTGTGGACGCTGGTGCTGCTGCGCTTCCTGACCGGCCTGGGCCTGGGCGGGGCCATGCCCAACGCCATCACGCTGACCTCGGAGTTCTGTCCGGAAAAGCGGCGCTCGTTCCTGGTCACGACCATGTTCTGCGGCTTCACGCTGGGCTCGGCTTTCGGCGGCCTGGCTTCCGCCGGGCTGATCGACGCCTTTGGCTGGCGCTCGGTGCTGGTCGCCGGCGGGGTCATGCCGCTGGTGCTGGCGGCGCTGCTGCTGTGGCTGCTGCCGGAATCGGTGCGCTACCTCGTGCTGGCCGGCAAGCAGCGCGAACGCATCGTCGCCACGCTGCAGAAGATCGCGCCGCAAGCCGACCTGCGCGACGCCACCTTCGTGGTCGGCGAACAGCGCAGCACCAGCTCGCCCGTGCGGCACCTGTTCCGGCCCGAGCTGCTGCGGGGCACGCTGCTGTTCTGGCTGACGTTCTTCATGAGCCTGCTGGTGATCTACCTGCTGTCCAGCTGGCTGCCGACGCTGCTGCGCACCGCCGGCCATTCGCTGCGCACGGCAGCGCTGGTGACAACCATGTTCCAGGTCGGCGGGACGGTGGGGGCGATTGCGCTGGGTTGGCTGATGGACCGGATCAATCCGCACTATGTGCTGGCGTCCAGCTATTCACTGGCGGCGCTTGGCATCGCGGCGGTGGGCAGCGTTGCTTCCGAGCCGGTGGCTGCGGGCATGGCGGTGTTTCTTGCGGGCTTCTGCGTCTCAGGGTCGCAGGTGGGTGCGAATGCGCTGTCCGCCAGCTTCTATCCGACGGACTGCCGTGCCACAGGCGTGAGCTGGGCCAACGGCGTTGGCCGGATGGGCTCGGTGGTGGGGTCGGTCGGCGGGGCCACCATGCTGTCGATGGGCCTGGGCATGCCGGCGTTGTTTGCGTTGATCGGCGTGCCGGCGCTGATCGCAGGGTTGTCGATGTTCTCGCTGGGGATGGTCAGGCGCGAGAGTGCGGTGGAGCGCCTGGCAGTCTGAAGGCGGGCGGCGGGAGTGACTGAGAGGGAGGCGGCCTGACGGTCTCCCCCTCGGCATCATGGCTGTCCGCGATCGATCAGGCGATCGGCAGTTTCAGCACCTGCTCGGTGGTCAGGATATCGCCGAAGGTGTCGTCGATGGTGGCAAGCGCGGCCCGGTGCAGGTCCCGGTGCGGCACCACGCCGCCGGCCGTATCCAGGTCGCGCGTGGCGCAGGCATCCTCCGCCACGATTACGCCGTATCCGAGCGGCGCCGCATCGCGCGCCGCGCCGGACACGCAGGCATGGGTCATCAGGCCCGTGATGATCAGGGTCTTGATGCCGGCGGCCTTCAGGCGCTGGTCCAGGTCGGTCGTCGGGAACACGCTGACCGAGGTCTTCTGCAACACGGTGTGATGCGCGGCCGGCTGCAGGTCGCTGTGGAATTCCACGCTGGCGCTCTGTTCCGCAAAGACGGGGCTGCCCGCGGGCGTCACGTGCTGGATGTGGAAAACAGGAATCCTGGCCGCATCCGCATGAGCGATCAGGCGTTGCGCATTGCCCAGGGCGCGCGCGCCGTCCGGGATCGGCATCTTGCCGCTGAAGTACTCATTCTGGAAATCGATCACCAGCAAGGCGCTGCTGGCGGCTTCGATGGCGGTGGGGGCCGGTGCGCCGGCCATGGTGCGAATCGTCGGGTGGTTCATTGTGGTCCTCGTCATGGAAAAGAAGAGGGCGGCGCCGCTGGCGAGGAGGCCGCCCCAATCACCGCAACCGCGGCATGGGAGGTAGTTTCCAACGCCGGCTGCAACCCCGAAAGTGGCCCGATGGACAACATCCGATAGAATTGGGCCATCCTCAATTCGTGTCCGTGCCAGCGAGAACGCAATGCACACCGTCGCGGTGATCGCCTTCGAAGGCATCAGCCCCTTCCACCTGTCCGTACCCTGTATCGTGTTTGGCGACGATCTTGCCCGGCTGGGCGTGCCGCGCTACCGGCTGGTCATCTGCGGCGAGAAGAGCGGGCTGATTCCCACCATGTCCGGGTTCAGGATCGAGGTCGGGCACGACCTTTCGGTGCTGGCAGAGGCCGATACGGTCATCATGCCGGCCTGGCGCGACCCGGCGGAGCGCCCGCCCCACGCCCTGGTGGAAGCGCTGCAAAGCGCCAGCGCGCGGGGCGCGCGGATTGCCGGCCTCTGCCTGGGTACGTTCGTGGTCGCCGAGGCGGGTTTGCTGGACGGGCGCACGGCGGCCACGCACTGGGCCTGGGCCGATGACTTTGCGAACCGGTATCCGCAGGTCCGGCTCGATCGCAACTCCCTGTATATCGACGATGGCGACATCCTGACCTCGGCCGGGACGGCGGCCGCCCTGGATTGCTGCCTGCACCTGCTGCGCCGCGACCATGGCGCGGACGTCGCCAACCGGGTAGCCCGCCGCATGGTCGTTGCCCCGCACCGGCATGGCGGCCAGGCCCAGTACATCGAACAGCCGCTGCCCCGGGTGGACGGCGCGGACAAGCTCAGCACGACCCTGGACTGGGCCATCGAAAACCTGGACCAGGCGCTGACACTGGACACGCTGGCGCAGCAGGCCGGGATGAGCCGGCGCAACTTCACCAGGCGCTTCAAGGCGAAGACTGGCGCAACGGTGACGCAGTGGGTGCTGAACCACAGGCTGACGGCGGCGCAGCGCCTGCTGGAGACGACGGACAAGGGGGTTGACCTGATTGCCGAGCTGGTGGGGTTTGGATCCGCCGTTTCGTTCCGGCAGCACTTCACCCAGGCCTTAGCCGTTTCTCCGTCGGCTTACCGCAAGCAGTTTGGCGGTGCGGTGCTGAGCGGGCAAGGCTCCCCATCGGCTTGATCTGGGTGCAGCCAGCCCACAACAGCCAGCGCAAGAAAACAAGGGATTTCCCTCTTCGTGTTTCGGCCATCGGTCGAGATATTCTTAATGGCTTCCATCATGGTGGTAGACAATGTTGTGCATTAAAGCCGGGCGGGGGGCGGTGCGGAGCGAGTGCATGTGGCACGGCGGCGGTGCGGGCTGACCGCATGCCCCATGTCCAGCGTGGGCCAGGCCTGTGACCGGGCAGTGGCCCGGAACTTGCGTCCGCGTGCGGCAACGCAAGCAAGGGGATTCACATGGCAGGCACCACGACCAGGACAAGGGAGGCCAGGAAAGAAGCCGCAACACGGGCGGTGGCGCCTGCCGCCAGCGCCGACCCGCCGTCACGGGAAGGGCGGGAGTGCCGGGACGGCGACAGCACCGTGCAGTCGCTGACGCGGGCGCTCCAGCTGATCGAGCTGTTGTCCGATGACGACGAGGGTTACCGGCTGGTGGATCTGGCGGCACGCAGCGGCCTGTCTACATCGACCGTCCATCGCCTGCTGACCACGCTCGAGCAACGCCAGTTTGTCCAGTTCGATCGCGAGCGCAGCCTGTGGTACGTGGGCGTGCGTTGCTTCTCGGTGGGTGCCGCTTTCGCCCGCCGGCGCCGCATCAGCGAACTCGCCCTGCCGGTGATGCAACGGTTGAGCGCGCTGTCCGGGGAGACCGTCAACCTGGGCGTGGCCAGCGACGGGCAGATTGTTTTCGCCTGCCAGGCAGAAGGCCCCCACGGCAGCCGCGCGCTGGCCAGGCCGGGCCAGCGCGCGCCGCTGCATGGCACGGCCATGGGCCAGGCGGTGCTGGCCGCCAAGAGCGAGCCCGACGTGCTGCAATACCTGCGCACCTTTGGCCTCCCGCGCCTGACCAACAACACCATTGCGCGCCCCTCGCGCCTGCATGAGACCCTGGCCGAAGTGCGCCGGCGCGGCTATGCGGTGGACGACGAGCAGAATGCGGTCGGCCTGTGCTGCATTGCCGCCGCGATTTGTGACGAGCACGGCCGGCCCTTCGCCGCGGTCTCGCTGGCCGGTTCCAGCCAGCGCATCGTGCGTGCCCGTTTCGATGAGCTTGGCGCCTGGGTGCGTTGGGCTGCCACAGAGATCAGCGCTGCCTACGGCGGGCGCTGCACCCGCGTGCCCTGCCCGATGCCAGTGCCCGCAGCGTCCTTGCCTTTCCACGCGGGCGCGCCGGAAAGCTGTTGATTCCTAAGGGTTTATTCAAGAAGTTCCGGCGTGCGGGAAAGCCGCCGCGCGGGTCTGGCCATGCGCTTCAATGGAAGCAATGTCACGACCGGCCCCCGCACCATGAAGACCCTGCTTGCCGATACCCCCTGGAGCCGACGGCTTGCCGCCGGCATTGACCGTATAGCCATCCTGTGCGGATGGTGGCTGATCGTGCTGTCGGTGGCGACCTGCGTCGAAATGCTCGGGCGCAAGCTGGGCGGCTTCAGCTTGCAGGGCATCGATGAAATCGGCGGCTATACCTACGCCATCCTTGGCACGTGCGGCTTTGCCTACACCCTGGTCGGGCGCGGCCATACCCGGGTGGACTTCCTGCTGACGCGCTTTCCGGTCAAGGTGCGGGCCGTGCTCAACCTGCTGGCGATGCTGAGCCTGGCTGCCGTGGCCGGACTCTGCGTCTGGCGCGCCGGCCATGTGCTGGTGGACACCATCGACCTGCACAGCACCGCGTCCACGCCGCTTGCCACGCCCCTGTGGATGCCCCAGACCCTGTGGCTGGCCGGCTATTCCCTGTTCGCACTGGTGGCGGCCTGCGCCGCCTGGCACGCCCTGCAGCTGCTGGTGCGGCGCGACTGGGCCCGCCTGAACAGCCAGTTCGGGCCGCAGACCCTGGCCGAGGAGATCGAGGCGGAGGCGGACATCCGCGTTGCCGCCGCGCCCGCTGAGGGCAATGGCGCGGGCCAGGGCAGCGCTGAAGGCAAGAGCGAAGGAGCGGCAGCATGATCGGTCCCATTGAAATCCTGCTCGGGCTGTGCCTGATGCTGGGGCTGATGTTCCTTGGCTTCCATGTGGCCACCAGCATGCTGGTGGTGGGCGTGGCCGGGGCGCTGGCCTATTTCGGCATGCCCGCGATCGACGCATTGGGCGAACAGTTGTGGGCGGCCGGCGAGGACTACCTGCTGCTGTCGATCCCGCTCTACATCCTGCTGGGCGAGATCCTGATGCGCGGCGGCGCGACGGACAAGATGTACCAGTCGCTCGGCGACTGGCTGAACCGCCTGCCGGGCGGCCTGCTGCATACCAATATCGGTGCCTCGGCATTGTTCTCGGCGGTTTCCGGGTCATCGGTGGCCACCGCGGCGACGATTTCCACGGTCGCGCTGCCTTCCTTCCGCAATCGCGGCTATGACCAGCGCATGGTGCTGGGCTCGATCGCGGCCGGCGCCAGCCTGGGCAACCTGATCCCGCCCGGCGTGGCCTTCATCATCTACGGCTCGATGACCAATACTTCGGCGGCGCGGCTGTATGTGGCGGGCGTGCTGCCCGGGGCCATCATGACCGTGCTGTTCCTGGCCACGATCCTGCTGATCTGCCTGTGGAAGCCCGCGGCGGGCGGCCCGCGCGAGGCCCGTGTGCCGCTGCTCGCCAGGCTGAGCAACTCGCGCCACCTGGCGGGTCCGCTGCTGGTGTTCACGGTGGTGATGGGCAGCATCTACACCGGCTGGGCCACGGTCACCGAGAGCGCCGCGCTCGGCGTGCTGGTGTGCCTGCCGGTGGCGGCCGCCTACGGCAAGCTCAGCGTCGCCATGCTGCACGACTGCTTCCGCTCCACGCTGCGCCTGACCGCGATGACCGCGCTGATCCTGGTGGCCGCGCTCTACCTGAACTTCGTGCTCTCCATGCTGGGGGTGCCGCAGGCGCTGGCCGGCCTGATGAAGCAGGTGGACGTGTCGCCGGCGGTGTTGCTGTGGCTGCTGGCAGCCCTCTACCTGGTGCTGGGCATCGCGCTGGAGACCATGCCGATGCTGGTCGGCACGGTCCCGGTGGTCTTCCCGATCGTGCAAGCGGCCGGCATCGATCCCGTGTTCTTCGGGGTGTTCATGGTGCTGATGTGCGAGATCTCGCTGATCAGCCCGCCGATCGGCATGACGCTCTACGTGATCCAGGGCGTGCGCGGCGAAGGATCGATCAATGAAGTCTTCCAGGGCACGCTGCCGTTCTTTGCCGCCATGGTGGTGATGACCGCCGTGCTGATCCATTTCCCGGCGATTGCCACCTACCTGCCCAACCTGATGTTCGGGCATTGACCTCCAAGGAAGCTCCCATGAACGCCAAACGAATCGCCGGCGCGCTGATCGCGGCCGCCCATGTCGCCTGCGCTGCCGCCGTGCTGCTGCCGGGCACTGCCCAGGCACAGCCGGCCCAGCCTGCCCAGCAAACGAAGCTGCGGGTAGCCGGCAACCTCGTCGCGACCGGCCTGATCCAGCAGAACAAGGAGCAGCCCTTTTTCGAGAACTTCGCCAGGAACACCGGCCTGCCGATCGATGCCGACTACAAGCCGATGGATGTGCTCGGCATCAAGGATTCAGACGGCCTGCGCGTGCTCCGCTCCGGGCTGTTCGACATCGTCAGCCTGCGCCTGGCCCAGGTCTCGCGCGACGAGCCATTCTTCCTCGGGCCGGACATCGTTGGCCTGAGCACCGACTACGGCTCGGCCAGCAAGGCCGTGGATGCCTACCGCAATGCCTTCGACAAGCGCCTGCAGGAACGCTACGGCGCCAAGCTGCTCGGGATCTGGCCGTTCGGGCCGCAGGTGGTGTTCTGCAAGTCGCCGATCGGCGGCCTGGCCGACCTGAAGGGCAAGAAGGTGCGCGTCTACGACCAGTCCCTGGCCAAGTTCATCGAGAAGCTCGGCGGCATTCCGGTGACGATCCCCTTCGGCGAGACCCAGCAGGCGCTCGAGCGCGGCGTCACCGATTGCGCGATCACCGGCCCGAGCTCGGCGAACACGGCGGGATGGCCCGAGGTCACCTCATACTTCATGCCAGTCGGCTTCCAGATCGCGCTCAATGCCTACGCCATCAAGCTCAGCCGCTGGAACGCGCTGCCGCCCGAGCAGCAAACGCGCCTGGCCGAGGCCTTCCAGCGTTTCGAGCGCGATACCTGGTCCTATTCGCGCGAATTGTTCGAGGATGCCTCGCGCTGCAACGTCGGCAAAGAGCCGTGCAAGACCGGCAAGAAGTTCGCCATGAAGGAGGTGCCCGTGCGTCCGGCCGACCTGCAGCTGGTGCGCGACGCGCTGACCACGGTCTCGCTGCCGACCTGGACCGAGGTCTGCGACAAGTCCTACCCGCAATGCTCGGCCATCTGGAAGCAGACCATCGGGCCGCTGGTCGGGCTCAAGTGAACACTGAGGACGGCGGAGACGACGATGGATGATCTTTGGAAACTGCCGGCACATGCGCTCACCGACGGCTACGCCACCGGCCGCTTCACGCCGCAACAGGCGCTGGCGTCCTGCCTGGCGCGCACGGCGCACTGCAATCCGGCGCTGAACGCCGTGATCGCATTCGATACTGAAGGCGCCATCGCGGCGGCACAGGAGAGCACCGCGCGCTGGCGCCGTGGCGAGCCGCTGGGTGCGCTCGATGGCGTGCCGGTCACCGTCAAGGACAACCTGCACGTGCGCGGCCTGCCCACGCATTGGGGCAGCCGCGCGCTGGCGGGCTTTGTCCCGGACCGCGACGAACTGCCGGTGGCGCGCCTGCGCGCGGCCGGGGCGCTGATCTTCGGCAAGACCAATGTGCCGGAGTTCGCCATGCAGGGCTATACCGACAACCTCGTCTTCGGCACAACCGGCAATCCCTGGCAGCCGGCCCTGACGCCGGGCGGGTCTTCCGGCGGCGCCGTGGCGGCGGTGGCATCGGGCTGCTGCCCGCTTGCGCTGGGCACCGACGGCGGCGGCTCGATCCGGCGCCCGGCCTCGCATACCGGGCTGGTGGGCTTCAAGCCGTCGCCCGGACGGCTGCCGCGCGGCAGCGGGTTGCCCGAGATCTTCATGCGCTATGAAGTGGTCGGCCCGCTGGCCCGCTGCATGGCCGATGCGATGGCCATGGCCGAGGCGCTGGGCCAGCCCGACCCGCGCGATCCCGATTCCCGGCGCTTTGCCGGCGTGCCGCTGCAGATGCCGCCGCGGCCATGCCGGGTCTTGCACGTGCCCCGCTTCGGCGATCATCCGGTGGATGCGCGCATCGCTGCCTTGACCGGGCAGGCAGCGCAAGGACTGCGTGAACTTGGCCACACGGTGGATACCGCGCAGGCGTTCGAGCTGGCGGAAGCGACCAATGCCAAGTGGTCGCTGTTGTCGCAGGCAGGACTGGCCTGGCTGGTGGAGCAGGGCGGCGCGCAACTGCCGTTCTGCCCGCCGCTCGATGCGGGCACGTTCGGTGCGGCCACGCAGGCCAATGCATCGGCAGGCGCGGGCCTGCGTGCCGTGCAGCTGTTTGATCTGCTGATGGCCGTGGAGCGTCTGCGCAGCGAGCTTTCCTTGCTGTTCGCACGCTACGACCTGCTGCTGACGCCCGCCGCAGCGGCATTGCCATGGCCGGCCGCACAGTCGCACCCGCCTGTGATCGAAGGCCGCGAGGTCGGG
Organism: Cupriavidus sp. CPT47-8839-RL05A; assembly: GCF_058792255.1. Taxonomy (NCBI): domain Bacteria; kingdom Pseudomonadati; phylum Pseudomonadota; class Betaproteobacteria; order Burkholderiales; family Burkholderiaceae; genus Cupriavidus; species Cupriavidus sp. CPT47-8839-RL05A. The sequence goes on from NZ_JBYTEG010000010.1 coordinate 129,572, forward strand.
CCGCGTGGCCATGCGATATTCACCGCGTTTGCCAATGCTGCCGGGCTGCCCGCGATCTCGCTGCCGTGCGGTGAGGCAGAGGGCTTGCCGGTTGGTATCCAGCTGGTGGCGGCGCCGGCCGAGGATGCGCTGCTGCTGGCAATCGCGCGCCAGTTCGAGCAGGCTTTCCCGAGGCCGCCTGGGTTCCCGCTCGACGGGCAGGGCCAATGAAGACCCTGGTCGCGCCAGGTACGCCGGCGGCGCTCGCGCAGATGCTGTGCGTCGCGCGTGCGCGCGGCGAGCGCGTCGATCCGGCACTGTTGCACCCGCTTGCGCACGGCGGCAGCTACGCCGTGCAGGATGCCACGCTTGCCATGATCGGTCCCATTGGCGGCTGGAAGGTTGGTGCGAGGGGGCCGGGCCAGGAACCCGCCTGTGCGCCGTTGCCGGCGGCCGGCCTGCTGCCGGATGGCGTGGCCCTGCGGGGGCCGGCCTGGCGCCTGCGCGGCATCGAGGTAGAGGTTGCCTTTGTGCTCGGCGCCAGCCTGCCGCCGCGCGGCCGGCCTTATGCGCGCCGGGACATCGAGGCCGCGCTCGCGCTGGTGGTGCCTGTCATTGAAGTCGTGGAAAGCCGCCTGGAGGACTGGCTCGGGGCCGGCAGCGATGCGCAGCTGGCCGACCTGCTCAGCCATGGCGCACTGGTGATGGGGCGCCCCACGCCGTTCGCGCGCGAGTGGCTGCACCTGGGCGCGCTGGAGGCCACGCTGCGCTTTGGCCGGCGCACCGTGGCGCATACCGTCGGCGGGCACCAGAGCCCTGATGTCGGCGCGCTGCTGGTCTGGCTGGCCAACCACTGCGCCGCGCGCGGGGCGGGGCTGAAAGCCGGGCAAGTGGTGACCACCGGCACCTGCACCGGTCTGCTCTTTGCCTCTGCCGGAACCCGCGTCAGCGCCGGGATCGAAGGGCTGGGGACGCTTGCGGCGTGGTTCTGAGGGCGGGGGCTTACGGAACCCAGCCAGGCAGCTCCGATGCCTGCCGGACCCAGCTTGCCACCAGAGCCTCGTCAAGCTCGTCGTCTTCGTGGATGTGGAAGTAGCGCGTGTTCTTGTCCCTGGATTCGACAGGGGGAACAGGGCGCAGCGACATGCCACGGAAGAAGGCCACCTTGATGTACTTCGTCATGCAATGGAAGCTGAGGAACCAGCCCTGGCCCTCGATGCCATAGAACGGCGAGTTCCACCTCACTGCCTTGCGGACGTTGGGAACGTTGCGCTCGATGAGCGCGTCGAGACGGCGCCCGGCGTCGTGTTTCCAGCCCGGCATGGCGGCGATGTAGGCCTGCACGGGGGCATCTCCGTCGGCCTTCGCGATCTGGGGGTTGCCGCCTGCGAGCAGTGGCGGGCTGGCAGCGGCCCGCCTGGCCGGAGTCTTCGTTGCGGCGTGCGCCGGCTTCCTGGATGGTTGGTTCGCCATTGCCTTCACTCCATCGAATACACGCTAACCACCTGACAGACAGGCCAAGTCGCCCAGGGCAGACATAGCCGCTGACGACAGTGCTTGAAGCACGACAATCGGGCTATGCTAACCTGCTGAAACGGATCGGGCAACGAACGAGGGATCGACCGGAACGCTCTCTGTCATGGCCGGACGCGAGCTGCCTCATGCGCGGGACAAATTCGAGGAATAGGCATCCATGAATCCATCGGAACATATCGACGAGCTGATCGCAGGACTCACTGACTGGCGTGGCAAGACGCTGGCCAAGCTCCGCAAGACCATCCTCGAGGCCGACGGCGAGATCATCGAGGAATGGAAATGGATGGGAAGCCCGGTGTGGTCACGCGACGGCATGATCGCGGTCGCCAACGCGCACAAGGAGAAGGTGAAGATCACCTTCACCAACGGGGCGAGCCTGCCGGATCCCGACAAGCTCTTCAACGCCGGCCTCGGCGGCAACAAGTGGCGTGCGATCGATCTCTTCGAGGGCGACAAGATTGATGCGCGTGCCATGAAGAATCTCATCCGTGCCGCGATTGCGTTCAATCAGGGCAAGTCGAAGAAGAAGGCACCGTCCGCGGCTACCCGGGCGAAAGCACAAGAGAGCAAAGAGTAAAGGGACACGAAGCGTCCGGGCGTGCGGGCGCGCGCCTGAGCATCGCAAAGAACGTCCCGGGCGGCATGCTCCACGCATATGGAATGCCGGTTTTCTTCGTTGGTTTTCGCGTGCTGCGCGCGTACGTTCGTGGGTTTCCATCTCCCCGCGAATGCCATGACCGCTTCCCGACGACAGTTCCTGCGCCAGGGCGCCGCCGCCACGGCCGCGCTCGCCTCCGGCCCCATCCTTTCCTTCACCACGTTCGCCACCGGCAATGCGCAAGCGCAGGGGCGCCCGGTCCTGAAAGCCGGCGACCAGAAGGGCGGCCTGCGCGCGCTGCTCGAGTCCGCCAACGCGCTCGACGGCCTGAACTACGACATTCAATGGACCGAGTTCCCTGCCGCGGCACCGCTTGCCGAGGCGCTGAACGCGGGCGCGGTCGACAGCGGCCCGATCGGCGATGCCCCGGCGATCTTCGCGCTCGCGGCCGGCACGCGGATCAAGCTGATCGGCGCCAACCGCTCTGATCCCTACGGCACGGCAATCCTGGTGCGGCCCGACTCGCCGCTGCGGCAGGCGGCCGACCTGAAAGGCAAGAGCATCGGCACCAACCGCGGCTCGATCGGCCACCTGGTGACGCTCAAGGCGCTGGAATCCGCGGGGCTGAAGCCGGAGGACGCCAACCTGCGCTTCCTGCCGCCGGCGGATGCCAAGCTCGCGTTGAGCAGCGGCTCGGTGGATGCGTGGGCGACGTGGGAACCCTATACCGCGATGGCGGAAACCAGCGGCCACGCGCGCGTGCTGGTCAGCGGACGCGGGCTGTGGTCCGGCCTTAGCTACCTGGCAGCCACCGATGCCGCGCTGGCGTCCAAGCGCGCGGTGCTGCAAGACTTCCTGCGCCGGGTGGTGCGTGCGCAGCAATGGTCCTACCAGCATGTGCCGGAGTTCTCGGCGGCCCTCGCCCGCATCATCGGGATCCCGCCGCAGGCGGCACGGCTGCAGTTCGAGCGGCGGCACACGCAATGGCGGCAGATCGATGCCGAGCTGATCGCCGAGCAGCAGCGCACGGCGGACTTCTACCAGAAAGCTGGGTTGCTCAAGCAGCGGCTCGATGTGCGGCAGACCTTCGACTCCGGGTTCTCCCTTACCGGCTGACCGCCGCGGGCGGCGCCAGGCCGTGCACTGAGTCCATCGACGGCCTCGGCAAGCGCCTCCGGCACAACCATGGCCTCGCTGGAGGCCGCTAAGGATTTCCATGATTGACGCCGCCCCGCGCCAGCCCATTTCACGGCCTGGCGCGGCCTGCGCTGGCGTGGACCGTTCTGGTCCCAGCGAATCCGGGCAACTGGTCCTATAGGCCCGGAATGGCCCTCACCTATAAAGCCGTGACCCCCAAACATATTTCCCCTTCCGAGGAGCAAAACCATGCGGTGGATCAAGCAGATAGCGACGTATTTCGCCCTGGTGGCCGCGCTGGCGCCAGCCGCACACGCCCAGAACAAGAATGTAGTAATTGCTTACCAGGACATGGTGGTGCCCTGGCGCTACGCACAGGACATGAAGGAGCTGGAAAAGCAGACCGGCTACACGGTCTCGTTCCGGCAGTTCGGCGGCGGCGGGGACGTGATCCGCGCCATGGCTTCGGGCCAGATCGCCATTGGCGAGGCCGGCACCTCGCCGATTGCGTCGGCGCTGTCGCAAGGGCTGGATGTCGAACTGTTCTGGATCCTGGACGACATCAACGCAGCCGAGGCGATGGTGGCGCGCAATGGCAGCAAGATCGCCAGCGTCGCCGACCTGAAGGGCAAGCGCGTCGGCGTGCCCTTCGTGTCGACCACGCACTACCACACGCTGGTCGCGCTGGAGCGCGCCAAGATCAATCCGAAGGACGTCCGCATCGTCAACATGCGCCCGCCCGAGGTAGCCGCCGCCTGGGAGCGTGGCGACATCGACGCCACCTTTATCTGGGACCCGGTGCTGGCCAAGCTCAAGCAGTCCGGCACCGTGCTGATGACCTCCGGCCAGATTGCCGCCGACACCGGCAAGGCCACCTTCGACGGCATGATCGCCAACAAGAAGTTTGCCCGCGAGAACCCGGAGTTCATGGTCAAGCTGGTGCGCGTGCTGGCCGCCGCCGATGAAAACTACCGCAAGAACAAGGCGTCCTGGACCCCCGATTCGCCCATGGTGAAGGCGGTGGCCAAGGTGTCTGGCGCCAAGCCCGAGACGGTACCCGCGAGCATGGCGCTGTACGCCTTCCCCACGCTGCAGGAGCAGGTGTCGGAGCGCTGGCTGGGCGGCGGCGCGGCGCGCGCGCTGCAGTCCGCGGCGCAGTTCCTCAAGGAGCAGGGCACCATCCAGACCGTCCTGCCGGACTATGGCCCGGGCGTCAACGCGGAATGGGCAAAGCGGGCGTTGCGCTGACGCCGCGCCCATCGCGCTGAAGATGGCCGCCGCGCGCAAGCCAGTCCGGCGCGGCCGCCCCGAAAGTCCTGTTGCGGAAGCCCATCATGTACAAGCTTGAAATCGATAATCTCAGTGTCAACTACGGCGTCGCGGGCGGCGCCAAAACGCTGGCCCTGTCGCAAGTCAACCTCACCATGGAGCGCGGCGATTTCGTCGTGGCGCTCGGTGCCTCGGGCTGCGGCAAGACCACCTTGCTGTCGTGCATCGCAGGTTTCATGGAGCCTTCGGAAGGCGAGATCCGGCTGTCCGGCAAGGTGGTGCGCGGGCCGGGTGCCGAACGCGGCGTGGTGTTCCAGAAGCACGCCCTGATGCCGTGGCTCAGCGTGGCGGACAACGTCGCGCTGGGGTTGCGCCTGCGTGGGGTGTCGCGTGCCGAACGGATGCGGGTCGCGCATGAGAAGCTGGCCGCGGTCGGTCTGGAAGACGTCGCCGGCAAGCCGGTCTATCAGCTCTCGGGCGGCATGCAGCAGCGCGTCGGGATTGCCCGCGCGCTCGCCTGTGATCCGGCGGTGATGCTGATGGACGAGCCGCTGGGCGCGCTCGACGCGCTGACGCGCGAATCGATCCAGGCGCTGATTCTCAAGCTCTGGGCCAAGGAACAGAAGATCGTCTTCTTTATCACGCACAGCGTGGAAGAGGCGCTGTTCCTGGCCACGCGGCTGATTGTCATGACGCCGTCGCCTGGCCGCATCGCGCACACCTATGAACTGCCGTTCGCGCGGCGCTTCATCGAATGCGGTGACGCCCGTGCAGTCAAGGCCGACCCGGAGTTCATCCGCTATCGCGAAGAGATCATTGATCTGATCCATGCAACCGCCTGAGGAACACGAGATGCCCGCTTCCGTCCAACGCATCGAACCCACGCCGCGCGTCACCAAAGCCGCCGCGGCCGGGGCCAGCCAGCAAATGAAGACCGTCTCGGGCTACCGCCTGCCCGGCGAGGGGTCAAGCTCACGCATCTCCACCATCACCGTGGTGCTGCTGCTCGCGCTGTGGTGGCTCGCCAGCCACCTGCGCTGGCTGCCGCCGCTGTTCCTGCCCACGCCTGAGTCCATCGTCACCGCCTTTATCGATGCCTGGCAGGGCAACCTGCAAGGCGGCCAGCCGCTGACCGAGCATTTCGCGGCCAGCATGATGCGCGTGTTCGGCGCCTTCGGGCTGGCGGTGGTCACGGCGGTGCCGGTCGGCGTGATGATGGGGGTGTCGCGCATCGCACGCGGCGTGTTCGATCCGCCGATCGAGTTCTACCGCCCCTTGCCGCCGCTGGCATACCTGCCGCTGATCGTGATCTGGTTCGGCATCGACGAGACCTCGAAAGTGCTGCTGATCTTCCTGGCCTGCTTCGCGCCGCTGGCCATGTCGGCCCAGGCCGGCGTGCGCTCGGTCACCATCGAGCAGATCAACGCGGCTTACTCGATGGGCGCCACGCCGTGGCAGGTGGTCCGCCATGTGGTGATCCCCGCCGCGCTGCCCGATATCCTGACCGGGATGCGCATCGCCATAGGCTTCGGCTGGACCACCCTGGTCGCCGCTGAAATGGTGGCCGCCACCGCCGGCCTTGGCCAGATGGTGCTCAATGCCTCCAACTTCCTGCGCACCGACGTGGTGATCATGGGCATCGTGCTGATCGGGCTGATCGCCTACGTGTTCGACCTGCTGATGCGCAAGCTGGCGAAGGTCCTGGTGCCCTGGAAGGGACGGATGTGAGGTGAGGATGTAGTCAAGCTGCGACCTGGGTGTTGGGCAAGGACTGGCTGACGGCCAGTCCTTGCCGTTTTCCGGCGTTACGCCCGCAGCGCGGCCTTCATCATCGCGCCTGCGCTTCCAGGAACGGCAGCAGTTCCGCCATGAAGGCCTCCGGTGCCTCTTCCATGATGAAGTGGCCGCAGTCCGGCACCACCACGCCGCCGCACTTGGCGACCTGTATGGCGCGCTGCCGCACGGCATCTCCGTGCAGGCCCGAGACGGCGTAAGCCGCGCCCGCTTGCAGGCGATGATCGCGCCCGCGATGCTGCCGCGGTGTCAGTCTGGGAGACGGCGTAGAGCATTGCCCGAGGCCAGCGATGCGGGCTTGCTGAGTCCCAGCTGCTCGGCCTGGTCAGTGATCCAGTTCCAGTCGATGCTCAATCCCCGGTGGCAAGCGGGGCAAGTCAGTGGCTGAGGCAGCTTTCCCGAGACCATATCCTGCAGGATTTCGGAGTGGATGTGCCCGCACGCCGTGCAGGTGAAGAAGAGTGGGACAGGAGGTTTCATCGTCGCCTCGCAAGGATGGCCAGCCTCTAGGCCGCCAGATGCTCATCCCGTGCCACGGAAGGCGGAGGAAGCAGGGCCATGGCCTCTTCCAGCCTCTGGACCAGCGCGGGACTTGCCGGCTGCAACGGCAGGCGGGTTTCCGGGGAAATCACGCCGGAGAGCGCCAGGGCAGCTTTCACCGGTGCCGGATTCGGCTCCGCGAACATGAGCGAGATCAACGGCGCGAGCTTCGCGAACAAGGCGCGGGCCGCGCGGAAGCGTCCTGTCTGTGCCAGATGCAGCAGGCGCACGAACAAATCCGGACGAATATGCGAGGACGCGGCGATCACGCCGGCGCCTCCCGCAAGCAGGTGATCCAGCAGGGCCGCATCCTCGCCGCACAGCACGGCGACATGCGGATCGTTGACAAGGGCCCCGAGATTGCCGGCGTCGCACTCCTTGACCGCCGAGATCTGCGGCTGCGCGAGCAGAGATCGGATCAGCGCAGGCGACATCGCACAGCCAGTTCGCTTCGGCACGTTGTACAGCATCAGGGGGCGTTCGGTTGCGCACGCCACTTCATTGAAATGCCACACGATTCCCGCATCGGAGGGCCGCAGGTAGCAGGGCGGCGGCACCAGGTAGCCGGCAAGATCAAAGCCGTCCAGTTCGGCAACTTGCGCGCACACCGCGCGGGTATCGACCGCGCCGACGCCAGCCATCACCGGCAGCTCGCCGTGGACGGCCTCGAGCACTGCCGCCGTGAAGACTTGCCGCTCGTGCGTGGAAAGCAGGTTTCCCTCGCCGGTCGTGCCCAAGATGATCAGGCCGTTCACGCCTGCCTCGAGGTAACTCTCAGCCAGCCTGGCGGCGCCCGGCAGGTCCAGCGAGCCGGCACGCATCGGCGTGACCATGGGCACCCAGATGCCCCATGGCGACTGGCGGGAAACCGCTGCGATACCGGTGCAGGCATGCACGGCGGCGCCGGAAAAGCTCTCTTCCTCAGTGCGCCACATGGTTGTCTCCCAGGGCTGTCGTGACGCCGAACTCCGCCGCCGGAAAGGCCGTCATGATGGCGTGCATGGCCGCGTCGCGGTCCGCGCGTGCGATCTCCACGTGCAGCGTGGTTTCGCCGTGCCGGTAGTCCACGTTCACCACATAGACGCGGGCCAGTTCACCGAGCACCCGGTGCATGGTCTGCCGCAGGCCGAACACTTCGGTGGATGCCACCGCAAGACGCATGCGGATCCAGGCCGGTGCGGGCTGGGAGACCGCGCGCAGCGCGGGCATGGTGGCCTTGCTGCTGCGCAGGGCGGTACGTCGGGGAACAGTATCAACGGCCAGGCTTGACTGTCGCATGATTGGATGGACCGGCGCGGTAGCGGGTCGCGTGTTGGACATGGCTTTATGCTAGCCAGCGCCGTCTAAATTTGATGCAAGGATGTTGGGCCTTGGCGTTAAATCCGCATCAAGATCAGCGCCGCTGGCAAGGCGCTCGCGCTCAGAACGTCTTCGTCAGCGACGCCCAGGCCGCAGCCTTGCCGAGGTAGCGGCCGCGGTTGGCACTGGTGTAGGCCACTTCCTTGGCGTTGGTATCGACATAGGCAACCGCCAGCGCGAAGCCCTTGCCCAGGTCCTTGGTCAGGCCGATCTTCCAGTCGGTGTACGAGGCGTCGCTGTTGTGCTTGACGCCCTGGTAGCCGACGTGCGCGTTCAGCGTCAGGTCCCAGAAATTCAGCGGGACATTGGCGCTCAGATCGACGTAGTAGCTGTTCTTGCTGTCGGCCCAGCCAAACAGGTTGGTGACCGAGTGCGAGTACTTGAGCATGACCGGGCCCCAGCCGATGCCGGCGTACAGTTCCGTGGTGTAGGGGCGCGGGTTGTTGTAGCCGCCCGGGTAGTAGTATTCGAGCACGCCCAGGTCATAGTTGAACTCGGTGCCGGAGACCTTGAAGGTGTTCTTGAAGCCGCCGTAGAAATCCATTTCGACCGGGGCCGAGACCGCCGGGTTGGCATCCTCGAGCCAGCTGATGCTGGAGTTCCAGTTGCCCACATAGAAGCCGCTTTCGTGGGCGTAGTCAAAGCCACCCTGGATGGCCGGGCGCAGGTTGGTCTGGCTGATGCCGCGATAGCGGTAGTCCGAGACCAGCGACACGTTGGCCGTGAACGTATGCGGGGACGGCGCGGCGTCAGGCTGGGATTGCGCCATGGCCGGCATGGCAGCGAAAAGGATGGAAGATGCGGAACATGCGAGCAGCGTGGCCGCGGTTTGGCGCAGGTCAGTCATTGTTGTTGTGGCGAGAGTTGAAAAAATCCCCGTTGCAGGGAGCCTCGCCACGATATGGCCTGACGCGTAAAAACGGTATCAAAAGCCGCGGTGCCCGCGTACAAATCCAATCAATGCGCCTGGATTTCAGCGCTACCCGGCAAACCGGTAGCCCAGCCCGATTTCGGTCAGCAAGTGGGCGGGCCGCGCCGGATCCGCTTCGAGCTTGTGCCGCAGATGCCCCATATAGACGCGCAGGTACTGGCTGCTTTCGGCCTGGGAGGGTCCCCACACCTCCCGCAGCAATTCCCGGTGCGTCATCACCTTGCCGCGGTGGGCGATCAGAACCGCAAGCAGCCGATACTCGATCGGCGTCAGGTGCACGGCCTGTCCCGAACGGGTGACGACGCGGCTGGCCAGGTCAACCTGCACGTCGCCGAACAGGATCTGGCGGGAACCGTGAGCGTTGGCCCTGGCATGCCGGCGCAGCAGCACGCGCAGGCGCGCGACCAGTTCACCGACGCCAAAGGGCTTGGTCAGGTAGTCATCCGCGCCGGCATCCAGCGCACCGATCTTGTCGGCTTCTCCGCTACGTGCCGACAGGACCAGCACCGGTACGTCAGTCCACGTACGGATCTCGCTGATCAATCTCACCCCGTCTCCGTCCGGCAAGCCCAGGTCGAGAATGACGAGGTCAGGTTGCCGGGTGCCTGCCTCGATCAGTCCGCGCTTGAGCGATTCGGCCTCGTGCACCGTGCAACCTTCGGACTCCAGGGTCGAGCGGACAAAGCGCCGGATATGCGGCTCATCCTCAACCAGCAGGACTGTCGGGGAAAAATCAAATGGCATCAACTCCCTTTCTTTTTGCGCGAGACCCTAGGCATCAGTCTGCTCCGGCTCCACCGCCGGCGGATTTCCACGCGGCAACGCTACCATGAAGCGCGCGCCCGCCTGGCCGCCGGGCCGGTCCGGGCGTTGCGCGGGTTCCACCCAGATGCGCCCGCCATGGGCTTGCACGATTGCCTCGCATACGGCGAGACCCAGGCCGACACCCGCGGTCGCGGATTCGCGCTCACCGCGCGTGAATTTCTCGAAGATCTGCCGTTCCTTGCCCTTGGGCACGCCGGGGCCATCATCCTCTACCGCAATCCTGATCTCGTCGTCGACCGGCGCGGCCGAGAGCCGGATCTCCGTGCCGGCGGGCGTGTATTTGGCGGCATTCTCCAGCAGGTTGCACAGCACGCGCTCGATCAGCACGGCGTCGCATTCGACCAGGGGTACCCGGGACAAGTCGGCGACAACCACGCGGTGGTGCTCGAGCGCATCGCGCATGGCCGCCAGGCTGGCGCCAACGAGCTCCTCCACCGATTGCCACTCCTTGCTGGTCCGGACTTCCCGGCCCTGCAGCCTGGCCATGTCCAGCAGGTTCACCACCATCGTGCGCATGCGCCTGGCCTGCTCCAGCATGGCGGCGGCGGTCTCGGCCAGCGACGGCGTCAGCCCGGGATCGCTGCGCTGCATGGTTTCCGCCATGCCGATCAGGCTGGTCAGCGGGGTGCGCAGGTCATGGGAGACAGCGGCCAGCAATGAGCTGCGCAGGCGCTCTGATTCCATCGACAGCAGGGCCTGCTGCGCCACTTCGACGTAATGGAGGCGCTCGATGGCGATCGCGATCAGCGTGCAGAACACATCGACCTGGCGCCGCAGCGCGGGCTGCGCCAAGGCGTGTGATACCGCGGGCTCGACCGCCAGCACGCCACGGGTCTGCATCGGCGCCTTCAATGGCAGATACAGCACGGTGCTGCCTGGCAATGTGTGCGTGCCGGTGCCTGCGGGCTGGCCGTGATCGAATACCCACTCCGCCAGGACACGGTCGATCGAGTCGGTTCTCGTCCCGGTGTCATGCGGCTCGACATCAGACACGGGCGGCAGCAGGCGGCCTTCCGGGGAAACCAGGAAGAAGGCTGAATTGGCATCGAAGGCAGCGCGCAGGAAACGGCTGGCGATCGAAACAATCTGGTCCGGCATCAGCGCCGCGGAGAGTTCGCGGGCCAGTTCATACAGCGTGCGGGCATCGTTCTCGCGCTGCACCGCCACCTGCGCCTGTTCGCGCAAACCGGCCGTCAGTTGCCCGATGACCAGCCCGACGGATAGCAGCACCAGGAACGTCAGCAGATACTGCACGTCGCTGACGGCGAAGGACAGCCGCGGCGGTATGAAGAAGAAATCGAAGGCGGCAACGGCCAATACCGAAGCCAGCGCCGCAGGTCCGCGGCCATGGCGAAGCGCGACGCCGACCACTGCCGCCAGAAACAGCATGGCAATGTTGACGACGTCGAACCATGGAAACGCGAGGGCCGACAGCGCCGTGGCACCGGTGCACCATACCACTGCCCACAGATAGTCTCGGCGCGTGGCGCCGTCGCCTGGCGCAGGGGCGTCTGGCTCTTCAGTGCCATGGCGCGGGCGAAGATCCACCCGCGTCGTGTCCGCCGCAACGCGGATGATGTCGATCTCCGGACACCCGATCGCCAGCGCATCGGCAAAGCTGCGGCGGCCGAACAGCCACGCCGGCGCGTTCACGAATGGCGTCAAGGCCAGGCCGAGAAGGGCGCGGGCCCGCTCCGCGAGGGAGGCGCCGCCCCGGCGCCAGTCCGCCGGCGCACGGCCGATGACCACTTTGGTCAGGTTGTGGCGGCGCACGTACCCCACGACGGCCTGGACCATGTCGTTGCCCGCCAGGGTCTCGGTGCGTGCGCCCAACTCCTCAGCGAGATGCATGGCAGTCTGCAGGCGCGTCTTGGCGAAATCGGACGGGGGTGCCAGCCTGGGTGTGGCGATGGTCACCACATGCCAGTCGCAATCGAGCTGGCCGGCTAGCCGGCGCGCGCTCCTGACGACCTGTTCGGCATCGTCGCCACTGCCGATGCAAGCCAGCACGGCCTCCCGGGTCCGCCACACGCCTTGCACGGCTTCGGACTGACGCCATGCCCGCACATCGGAGTCCACCCGGTCGGCGGTCCGGCGCAGCGCCAGTTCGCGCAGGGCGATCAGATTGCCCTTTCGGAAAAAATTGCGCGCCGCGTGCCGCGCCTGCTCCGGCAGATAGACCTTGCCTTCCTTGAGCCGGCGCAGCAGTTCGTCGGCCGGCAGGTCCACCAGCACGACCTCGTCGGCGCTGTCGAAGACAACGTCCGGCACGGTTTCCCAGACGCGGATGCCGGTGATGCCGCCCACCGCCTCGTTCAGGCTGTCCAGATGCTGCACATTGACCGTGGTCCAGACGTCGATCCCGGCGGCCTGCAGTTCCTGGATGTCCTGCCACCGCTTGGGATGGCGACTGCCCGGTGCGTTGGAATGGGCCAGTTCGTCAACCAGGACCAGGGCCGGTTGCCGGGCCAGCGCCGCGTCCAGGTCGAACTCCTGCAGGACCCGCTCGCGGTATGGCACGTCCTTCATCGGCAAGCGCTCGATACCGGCGATCAGCGCTTCGGTCTCGGCGCGGCCGTGGGTCTCCACGATGCCGATGACGACATCGGTGCCCTGCGCGGACGCCGCCCGCGCGGCGGTGAGCATGGCGAAGGTCTTGCCGACCCCGGCGGATGCGCCAAAGTAGACCCTGAGCTTGCCGCGCGAAGCGCGAGCGCCTTCTTCCTGCACCATCTGGAGCAGGGCATCGGGGTCGGGGCGCGCGCCGGCTTCGCGCAATTCGACATCAGGCATCGGTCGGCTCACCCTCTATGCTGGCATTGGCAAACCGGTTCTGCTTCGCATCCGCGTCCCGGCACTGGGCTATTTCCGTGCAATGGCATCCAGGCCAAGGTTCAGCTTCAGGACATTGACTCCCGGACCGCCCAGGACCGACAGTCGCGGCGTTTCGGTATTTGCCGCAATCAGTTGCTTCACCTGTTCGATCGGAATCCCCCTGGCGCGGGCGATCCGCGCCGCCTGGTACTCAGCGGCCGCAGGGCTGATGTGCGGGTCGAGCCCGCTGCCGGAGGCGGTGACCAGGTCCACCGGCACGGGGGCCTGGTTGTCGGGATCCGCGGCGTGCAGGGCGTCGACGCGCGCGCGCGCGGCATCGGTCAGCGCCGGATTGGTGGGGCCCAGGTTGGATCCCGCCGAAGCCGCAGCGTTATACGGCATCGGCGCCGTGGCCGACAGCCGGCCCCAGAAGTACTTCGGGTCGGAGAACGGCTGGCCGATCAGTTCCGAGCCAACTGTCCTGCCATCCTTCTCGATCAGCGAGCCGGCTGCCTGATGCGGGAACACGGCCTTGGAGATTGCCGTGATCGCGCCGGGATAGAGCAGGCCGGTCACCAGCGAAAGGCCAACGAACACCACCAACATCGGCCGCAGCAAGCCACCTTGCACGGGTGCCGGCGACGGCTGCGGGGACTGCACTTGCGTATTCATGGAAACTCCGAATCGTGGCAGAAAATCAGGCCCAGCCAAACAGGGCCAGGATCATGTCGATCAGCTTGATGCCGGCAAACGGCACCAGGATGCCGCCCAGGCCGTAGACCAGCAGGTTGCGGCGCAGCAGCACCGCGGCGCCCAGCGGCCGGTAGACCACGCCCTTGAGCGCAAGCGGGATCAGCACGACGATGATGAGCGCGTTGAAGATCACCGCCGACATGATGGCCGACGCCGGCGTGGCGAGCCCCATCACATTGAGCAGGTTGAGCTGCGGATAGGTGGTGGCAAACGCCGCCGGGATGATCGCGAAGTACTTGGCGATGTCGTTGGCCACGCTGAAGGTCGTCAGCGAGCCGCGCGTCATCAGCATCTGCTTGCCGATCTCGACGATCTCGATCAGCTTGGTCGGGTTGCTGTCCAGGTCCACCATGTTGCCGGCTTCCTTGGCCGCCTGCGTGCCGCTGTTCATCGCCACGGCCACGTCGGCCTGGGCCAGTGCCGGGGCGTCGTTGGTGCCGTCTCCGGTCATCGCGACCAGCCGCCCGTCGGCCTGGTACTGGCGGATCAGCTTGAGCTTGGCTTCCGGCGTGGCTTCGGCCAGGAAGTCGTCAACGCCGGCTTCCGCCGCAATCGACGCCGCCGTCAGCCGGTTGTCGCCGGTGATCATCACGGTCTTGATGCCCATCTTGCGCAGTTCGCCGAAGCGCTCGCGAATGCCGGTCTTGACGATGTCTTTCAGCTCGATCACGCCAAGCACGCGCACCGAATCACCGTTGGCGTCGGCTACCACCAGCGGCGTGCTGCCGGCGCGGGCGACCTCATCGACGGCTTGCAGGACCGCATCGGGGAACTTGCCGGCGCGTTCCGTGACGTAGCGGCGCACGGCATCGGCCGCACCCTTGCGCACGTGACGCTCGCCGCCGCCATCGCTCAGGTCAACCCCGCTCATGCGGGTCTGGGCGCTGAACGGCACGAATTCCGGCTTCAGGCTTGCCATCACCGGTGCCGCCAGCCCCGGCAGCTGGCGTGCCAGCGTGATGATGCTGCGGCCTTCCGGGGTCTCGTCGGCCAGCGACGACAGCCACGCCGCTTCCGCGAGCTGCAGCGGCGACACGCCCGGGGCCGGGATGAAGCGCGATGCCTGGCGGTTGCCATGGGTAATGGTGCCGGTCTTGTCGAGCAGCAGCACGTCCACGTCACCAGCGGCTTCGACCGCACGGCCCGAGGTGGCAATCACGTTGGCTTCCATCATCCGGCTCATGCCCGCCACGCCTATGGCTGACAGCAGCCCGCCGATGGTGGTGGGAATCAGGCAGACCAGCAGGGCCACCAGTACCGTGATCGTCACCGGCACGCCTGCCTTTGCCACCAGCACGCTGTAGAGCGAGAACGGCTGCAGCGTGGCAGTGGCCAGCAGCAGCACGATGGTCAGCCCGACCAGCAGGATCGTCAGGGCCAGTTCGTTCGGTGTCTTTTGCCGGTTGGCGCCTTCAACCATCGTGATCATGCGGTCGATGAAGCTCTCGCCCGGGTTGGTCGTGATACGCGCCACGATCCAGTCGGACAGCACGCGCGTACCGCCGGTCACCGACGAGAAGTCACCGCCCGACTCGCGGATCACGGGCGCCGATTCGCCGGTGATGGCGCTTTCGTCGACCGAGGCCACGCCGTCGATCACTTCGCCGTCGCCGGGGATCATCTCGCCGGCCTGCACCAGCACCACGTCACCGCGGCGCAGTGCCGTCGCGGGGCGCGCTTCGGTGGCACCGCCACGCTTGCCGTCTTTCAGCACACGTGCGGTGACCGTGGTCTTCAGGCCGCGCAGCGCCTCCGCCTGCTGCTTGCTCCGGCCTTCGGCAAGTGCCTCGGCAAAGTTCGCGAACAGCACCGTGAACCACAGCCAAACCGACACCGCCAGGATGAAGCCCGCGGATTCCCCACCGGGGGCTGCCGCCGGCGCGGCCATGGCCTTCAGGAAAAGGATCGTCGTCAGGATGCTGCCCACGTAGACCACGAACATCACCGGGTTGCGCAGCTGGTCGCGCGGCGACAACTTCCTGAAGGCCGCGACCAGCGCGGGCTTCACCAGCTCCGGCGCGAACATGCTGCGCGCCGGCGGGCGATGATGGTGGGAGCCGTGTTGCCGGTCGGACACCGGCGCGCTCTTTGCCTGAATCGTGTTGGAGGAAGACGCTTCAGCCGTGTTGGCGCCGCGCTTGGCCACCGGGGCCATCGAATCTTGTTGCATGGTTTCTCCGCAATCCGCTAGAGCCATCCGGCACCTGCATCGGTGAGGCAGTGCAGGGTCCGGACGTGTAGGAATGCTCGATATTTCGTCGTCAGTCGTCGCTTTACTTCGCCGCGCTTGCCGTCACCGTGCCCTGGAGTTGCTCGGCGACCGGCCCCAGCGCCAGCGCCGGGACATAGGTCAGCGCACCGACCAGCAGCACGGTGCCCACCAGCAGGACGACGAACAGCGGGCCGTGCGTTGGCATCGTGCCGCCGCTTACCGGCACGCGCTTCTTGGCTGCCAGCGAGCCCGCCAGCGCAAGCACCGGGATGATGATCCAGAACCGGCCGAACCACATGGCCGCCGCCAGCAGCGTGTTGTAGAACGGCGTGTTGGCGGACAAGCCCGCAAAGGCGCTGCCATTGTTGTTGGCCGCCGACGAGAGCGCGTACAGGATCTCCGAGAAGCCGTGCGTGCCGGGATTGAACACACCGGCGCGTCCGGCCTCGGTCATCACCGCCACCGACGTGCCGAGCAGCACCAGCAGGGGCGTGACCAGGATCGCCACGGCCGTCATCTTCATCTCGTAGACTTCGATCTTCTTGCCGAGGTACTCCGGCGTGCGCCCGATCATCAGTCCGGCGATGAATACCGCGAGCACGGCGTAGACCAGCATGCCGTACAGCCCCGAGCCGACGCCGCCGAACACGACTTCGCCCAGCTGCATCAGCAGCATCGGCACCAGGCCACCGATGGCGGTGAAGGAGTCATGCATGGCATTGACCGCGCCGCACGACGCCGCGGTCGTGATGGTGGCGAACAGCGCCGAAGCGGCGATGCCGAAGCGCGTTTCCTTGCCTTCCATATTGCCACCGGCCTGCAGCAGCGACGCGGCGTGATCCACCGGCAATCCGGCCAGCGCCGGATTGGCCATCTGCTCGGACATCGCCGCCACGCAGGCCATCGCGACAAAGATGACCATCATGGAAGCCAGCACCGCCACACCCTGTCGCCTGTCTCCCACCATTTCGCCAAAGGTGAAGCACAGCGCCGCCGGGATCAGGAAGATCGCCAGCATCTCGAGAAGGTTGGCCAGGCCATTCGGGTTCTCGAACGGATGCGCCGAGTTGGCATTGAAGAAGCCGCCGCCGTTGGTGCCCAGCATCTTGATGGCCTCTTGCGAGGCAACCGGGCCCATCGCCAGCGTCTGCCTGTCGGTCTTCAGGTCTTCCGTCACCGGCTTGCCTTGTGCATCGAGCACCGGTTGCCCGGCCGCATCGAGCTTTGGCTGGCTGTACTCCACCGGCGTGACCAGGCTGGCTTCCTTGTAGGCATCGAAGTTCTGGATCACGCCCTGGCTGACCAGCGCAAGTGCAATCACGGTCGCGATCGGCGCCAGCACGTACAACGTGACCCGCGTCATGTCGACCCAGAAATTGCCGATGGTGGCGGCGCTCTGGCGCGCGAATCCGCGCATCAGCGCGAACACCACGGCGATGCCGGTCGCCGCGGACAGGAAGTTCTGCACGGTGAGCGCGAGCATCTGCGTCAGATAGCCCATGGTCGACTCGCCGCCATAGCCTTGCCAGTTGGTGTTGGCGACAAAGCTGATCGCCGTGTTGAAGGCCGAGTCCGGCGAAACCGCGCCAAAGCCCTGCGGATTGAGCGGCAGCATGCCCTGCAGGCGCTGCAGCGCATAGACTGCCACCACGCCAAGCAGGTTGAACGCCAGCACCGCGACGGCGTATTGCTTCCACCCCATCCCGGCATCGGCACGCACGCCACCCAGGCGATACAGCAGCCGTTCCAGCGGCCGGCCCCAGACGGTCAGCGAATAGTTGCCATCTTCCACGGCACGCCGGATATAGCGTCCGAGGAAAGGGGCGCACGCCAGCAGGATGGCGAGATAGAGGACCAGCAGGCCCACGAATTGGGAGGACATCAGAATTTCTCCGGCCGGAACAACGCAATGAGGAGGTAAACAAAAATGGCAACGGCCAGCACGCCGCTCAACAGATCCGTCCAGCTCATCACAGCCTCCTGTCCGACGCGCTGTTCTTTGCCGGCATCCGGTCATGCGCGCCGCCGTGCCCGCTGCCTGCCGGAGATTTCGGCGCAAGCACGGCGCAAAGCCCCAGCAGGGCCGCGCTCAGCACGGCGAAGCCAATCAATACGATCAAATAGATCCCGTCCATAACAAAGCACCCTTGAATGGTTTCGGCTTGCAGATTAGCGACGGGGTCGTAAAAACAGGGTAGAAAGGTGGCCGGTGCGTATAAAGAACGCATAAAGATCCGGGGCGATCAGCATGCGCGCGCGAGCCAAGGTGCACTTTTTGGGCCGCTGGCGATCGCGATGCGTGGTGCGATGCGTGGTGGCAAGGCCGCTGCTGTTGGCGCAGGTGCGGCGCCGCGCGGCGCTTCTTTATCTGATCGTTACGCGACGGCGCCATATGGGCAGGGAAGGGGCAGTGCCTACCACTCCGTCGCCAGGCTGCGGGAGCAGGAACGCAAGTTGGGCGAAGCCGCACTGGCACGTGCCACCCAAGTCCTTGATGAGTTGCCCCGGTCCCGAGCCAATGGAGAAGAAGTAGCTAATTCAACTGCGGCGGAGGCATCGCGTCAGGAGTGTTCACAAGTGCGTCCCCTTGCTCGTCGCCGCGGTGCGAATCCTGGCCCGTTGCTACGCTCGGGTTCACTCTGCCCTGGCCATCCTGCCCCCATTCTTGCTTGAGGGTGTCGGCACCGGATCCACGGCCGCGACAAGTAATGTGTCAATCAAGGGGCAAGAAGCCTCATTCCCATTGGCGTGGCATTGCCCGATGAGATTCTTCAGTTCCGCTCGCAATCGGCGCAAGTCCTTCAATCTTTCCTCCACAAGACTGAGCTTTTGCTCGGCCAGTGTGCGGGCGGTGCTGCACGTGCTGCCATCGTTCTGTCGCAGCAGTACCCGGACTTCATCCAGGGTGAACCCGAGCGACTGGGCCCGGCGAATGAAATGAAGCCGTTGCAAGCTCTGCTGCGAATACTGTCGAATGGCGCCATAGGCACGCTCTGGCACCGGCAGCAGGCCGCACCGATGGTAGTAGCGTACCGTTTCCACGCCAACACCAGCCGCCTTGGCCAGCTTCCCGATTGTCAGTGTGTGGTCCATCGCTTGACTCCGTACCTTGGTACGGGCCTAGGCTACGCCTAGACCGCACATAGGGGAAGGGCGGATTGCATTTCGATGGGCAACGCCAGGAACCAGGCCGCCAGGCATGGGGACCGTCTACTGCCCATCGGCCGTGAGGCAAAGCGAAATGATGAGCGCCGTCAAGCTGCAGTCAATCATCACCTGCCCCAGGTGCGCGCATGCAAAAGAAGAAACCATGCCCATTGATGCCTGCCAGTGGTGCTATGAGTGCGAGCACTGCCGCGCGGTGCTAAGGCCCAAGGCCGGTGATTGCTGCGTTTTCTGCTCGTATGGGACCGAAAGGTGCCCGCCCATGCAGCAGCAGTCTTGCTCGTGTGTTCGTTGACGCAGGTACAGCGATGCACGACGCACCCTCGATGCGGTTCCTCCCGGATGATCCCGGCTCTTACCCAGCCATGCTTGTCCGCGGGAACGTGTTCTTGCTCGACAGTACGCGACGCCCGCTGTATGTCGCGGGAAATCTAGAGAGGGGTCATTATGCAATCGCGGATCATTCGCGTTCTGCCTGCAGAAAATGGTTGGGCATTGGAGTTCGGCGGCCTCAATATAAGGGCCCAGAGATTTCCGACCATGGAAGCGGCAATCGCTGCGGGTTGGGAGGTGGCCAGGCGAGAGAACGCCGAATTGCACATACATCGTCACGACGGGGATGTGCACTTGCGCAACGCGTGTGGCGACAAGCAGCAGGAGCCGCAACGGTGATGCCCTCAGAAATGTGATTCAAAGGGCATTATTGTAGGGATATCTACAGCATTGAAAGACGCGTTATGGGCCCCTAACATGCGCTCATGACCGCGTTAATCGACCCCTGGGCTTTGCTGATCGTCACGCTACCAACCTCCGGCGCCACCGCCCGGATGCGGATCTGGCGCGCGATCAAGACTATTGGTTGCGCCGCACTGCGTGACGGCGCCTATCTCTTGCCTGCAGGCGATGAGCAAATCGCCCAGTTGCGCGAGTTGGCCGACGACACCCGGCAAGAAGGCGGCCAGGCCTGGCTCTTGAGTGTCCGCGCCGACAAGCCAGGGGAAGAGACCGCTTTCCAGGCGTTGTTCGACCGCAGCGCTGACTATGCGGAACTGCAGGCTGCCCTGTCAGATGCACGCAAGTCGCTGACCGATCAAAGCAGCGCCGAACTCAATCGTCTGCTGCGTCGTCACGGGCGTGCCTACGAAGCGATCCGCACGATCGACTTCTTCCCCAATGAGGCGTCGACCCGCGCCGAAGCCCAATGGAATGACTTCAGCCGCGCCATCGAGACCATCCAGTCTCCGGGCGAACCACAGGCGCTCTCGCGAGCAATCGCTCGTCGGGATCCTGCCCAGTATCAAGGGCGGATTTGGGCCACCCGCCGCCACCTGTGGGTGGACCGCGTGGCAAGCGCCTGGCTGATCCAGCGCTTCATCGATCCCCACGCCCGGTTCCTGTGGCTGGAAAGCGCCTCCGCTTGCCCGGACGATGCGCTGGGCTTCGACTTCGACGGCGCGACCTTCACGCATGTGGGCGAGCGCGTTTCATTTGAAGTGCTGCTGTCGAGCTTCGGCCTCGAATCCGACCGCGGACTCAGCCGGCTCGGCGCCATGGTCCATGCGCTGGACATTGGCGGCATTTCGGTGCCGGAAGCCAGCGGCTTTGAAGCCATGCTGGCCGGCGCACGAGCACGCCTGAAGGATGATGACGCCCTGCTGGCGGAAATCGGCCGGGTGCTGGATTCGCTTTACGCACACTTCTCCACCAACAAGAAACCCTGACTCTGCCAGGATCCCATTATGAGTCGCATGCAACAAGCCGGCATCGCGCCGCCAGGAATCTCTGAACGGCCTGTCTACACCCTCTGGCAGCTCGTGCTCTATTTCCTCCGCCTTGGCACCTTTGGCTTTGGCGGGCCGGTCGCGTTGGCCGGCTACATGCACCGCGACCTCGTGGAGCGGCGGAACTGGATCAGCGACGGGGACTACAAGGAAGGCATCGCGCTGGCACAACTGGCGCCCGGGCCGTTGGCAGCGCAACTGGCGATCTACCTCGGCTACGTCCACTATCGGGTCCTCGGTGCCACGCTGATCGGGCTGGCCTTCGTGCTGCCGTCGTTCCTGATGGTGCTGGCGCTAGGCTGGGCCTATGTCCGCTTTGGCGGGCTGACCTGGATGCAATCGGTGTTCTATGGCGTGGGCGCCGCCGTCATCGGCATCATCGCCATCAGCGCCTATAAGCTGACCATAAAGAGTGTGGGCAAGGACAGACTGCTCTGGGCAATCTACCTGGTGCTGGCTACGGTGACCATCGTCACGGAGTCCGAAATCGCCTGGCTGTTCCTGGCAGCCGGCGTGCTTGCCTGGTTCTGGCGCGCTCCGCCCAGGTGGCTGCGCCAGAGCGGCGCCAATGCGCTCGTGGCCACGCAGGTGCCGGCCGCAAGCGGCCTGCTGAGCATGCTGGACTGGCCCCTGCTGACCCAGATCGGTGTGTTCTTTGCCAAGGCAGGCGCCTTCGTCTTCGGCTCGGGTCTCGCCATCGTGCCCTTCCTCTACGGCGGTGTGGTGACGGAACACCACTGGCTCAACGAAAAGCAGTTCGTCGATGCGGTAGCCGTGGCCATGATCACGCCGGGCCCGGTGGTCATCACGGTCGGCTTCATCGGTTACCTGGTGGCCGGGCTGCCCGGCGCCTGCGTGGCGGCACTGGCAACGTTCCTGCCTTGCTATTTGTTTACCGTGCTGCCTGCCCCTTACTTCAAGAAGTACGGAAAGCTGCCGGGCATCCTCGCCTTTGTCGATGGCGTCACGGCGGCGGCGATTGGCGCCATCACCGGTGCAGTGTTCGTGCTGGCCAAGCGCTCGATTGTCGACGTGCCGACCATACTGCTGGCGCTGGGCACGATCGCGTTGCTGCTGAAATTCAAGAAGCTGCCTGAGCCGGTCATCATCACCGGCGCCGCGCTGATCGGCCTTGCCGTTTATCCGGTGCTGCACCACTGAGCCAAACGAACCGGGGGCATGTCAGGCTCGCCATGGCTGTGCATAACGACCACCCCTCGGCCGCCAGCAGTAGCTGGCTCGAACGCATCGCGCTGCCATCCGGTGTTCACCCCGACGCCTTGCCGCTGCTTGCCGGCCGCGCGCTGCGTGGCATCTGTGATGGCTATATTGCCGTGCTGCTGCCGTCCTACCTGCTGGCGCTTGGTTTCGATTCGATGGCAGTCGGGCTCATCAGCAGCGCGACACTGATCGGCTCGGCCCTCGCCACCATCCTGGTCGGGATCGTCGGGCACCGCTACCCGCAACGCCGCTTGCTGATGCTGGCGGCCGCCCTGATGTTTGCGACCGGCCTCGGCTTTGCAGGTTTCTCCACGCTGTGGCCGCTTCTGGTGATCGCCTTCATCGGCACGCTTAACCCTGGCTCTGGCGATGTCAGTGTCTTCCTGCCGCTGGAACACGCGCGGCTGGCGGAATCGGCATCGCCTGACGCCCGGACGGCGCTGTTCGCACGCTACGGCCTGATCGGCGCATTCTCATCCGCTTTGGGGGCGCTGGCAGCGGCGCTACCGGCATGGCTGGTCGAGCAATCCCGGCTGTCCTCGCTCGATGCGATGCGCCTGATGTTCGGTTTCTACGGGATCATAGGGCTGCTGCTGTGGCGTCTCTATGCGCGCGTACCTGCCACGCAGCCACATGGAGCGGCACCCACGCCGACAACACCATTGGGCCCGTCCCGTCCGATCGTATTGCGCCTGGCCATGCTATTCAGCGTGGACGCGTTCGCGGGCGGGCTCGTGGTCAATTCGCTACTGTCGCTGTGGTTGATGCAGCGTTTCGGTCTGAGTCCTGCCGCGACCGGCCAGTTCTTCTTCCTGGCAGGAATGCTGACGACGCTCTCGCAGCTCGCGGCGGTGCCACTGGCGCGAAAGATCGGCCTGCTCAACACGATGGTGTTTACGCATATCCCGTCCAGCCTGTGCCTGATTGCGGCCGCCTTCGCGCCCACGCTGGCCCTGAGCCTGGCCTTGCTGCTGGCTCGCAGCGCGCTGTCGCAAATGGATGTGCCGACCCGGACGGCTTATGTCATGGCCGTTGTCACCCCGCCGGAACGGGCCGCGGCGGCAAGCCTGACCGCGGTGCCACGCAGCCTCGCCGCGGCACTCAGTCCTGCGCTCGCCGCCGCGTTGATGGCCTACGGCTATGCCAGCACGCCGCTGGTGGCCTGCGGGCTGCTGAAGATCGCCTACGACCTCGCGATGCTGCGGGCGTTCCGTCGGGTCAAGCCACTCCACTGACCCATCGCAGCCCTTCGTGAGCCGGCACGTCCTAGTATTACTTCGCCACAAAGCGTGCCGTCACGGTCTTGCCGTCGGCAAACTTGATCGTCGCGACCAGCTTGGAGCCGGCTTTGAGCTGCAGCTTGTCGGACGCTACCAGCGCATTGTCCGTCCCGGGGTTCAGCGCCGTTTCCGTCTTCTGGGCGCCGGTCAGCACCGTCAGCTTGCCGCTGGCACCAGCCACCGGCAGCTTCTTGTCATGGTCGTCGACATAAATGGTGACGGCGCCATCCTTGTTGACCAACTCGAACTGCAGGTCGCTGGCGGTCTGCACGATGCCGCCGTATTGCGCGGGCCTGGCGCCGTGGGCCATGGCCAGACCGGAAAGGCCGGACAGTGCGAGGCTGCCGGCAAACAACATGGCTGAGATCTGTTTCTTCATCGAATCCTCCGTTGGTGCAGCGACTTGCGGGCGTCGCTGCCAAAGCCCGTAATCAGTACGCGTCGCCCGGCTGTTGCGACAGGATCCGCTCCAGCGGGCGGCGCCCGAACAACCAGAACGCCAAGGGAGTCAGCACGGAATCCAGGATGGTCGAGCTGACCAGCCCGCCGAAGATCACCACCGCCACCGGATGCAGGATTTCCTTGCCGGGCGCGTCGGCCGACACCAGCAATGGCACCAGCGCGAACGCCGCAACCAGCGCGGTCATCAGTACCGGCGTCAGTCGCTCCAGCGACCCACGCACGATCATCGGGATACCAAAGGTTTCCCCTTCAAAGCGGCACAGGTTGATGTAGTGGCTGACCTTCAGAATGCCATTGCGCGTGGCGATGCCCGTCAGCGTGATGAAGCCGACCATCGACGCCACCGACAGCGTCAGGCCGCCGAGCCACATGGCGATCACGCTGCCGATCAACGCCAGCGGGATGTTCGCCATGATGATCAGCGTGAGTGTCGCGGAGCGGTAGCGCGAGTAAAGCACCAGGTAGATCAGCGCCAGCGATACTAGCGCCAGCAACACGATCAACTGCGTCGCCTGCTCCTGCGCCTGGAACTGACCCTCGATGCTGACGAAATAGCCACCGGGCAACCCGGCGCGCGCGGCCGCGCTGCGCACATCGCCGATGATCTTTGACATATCCGAGCCGTCGGTATTGGCATAGACCAGAATGCGCCGGCGGCCGTTCTCGCGCCCGATCTGGTTCGGGCCGTCGCCATCCTCGACGTTGGCGATTGCCGACAACGGCACTGCGCCACGCGGCGAATCCAGCATGACGCGGGACAGGTCCTGCGGCGTACGGCCGGCATCGGGCAACCGCACCACCAGGTCGTAGCGGCGCACGCCCTCGATCACCTGCGTGACGCGCGTGCCATCCGACAAGGTTTGCAAGGCCTTCAGCGCCTCGCCTGCCGGGATGCCGTATTGCGCGGCCTTGCGGTAATCGAGCCGCACATTGACTTGCGGTATCAATACCTGGCGCTCGACCGTGATATCGACGAGTCCTGGTATGGCAGCAAGCCGCCCGCGCACGCTCTCCGCCAGGGCGCGCAGCGTATCGAGATCGTCGCCATAGATCTTCAGCGCGATCTGTGCCCGCACGCCGGAAAGCAAGTGATCCAGCCGGTGGGAAATCGGCTGGCCGATCGCCACCGACGCAGGGAGACTGGCAAGCTGGACGCGGATGGCGGCCATCACTTGCTCCCGGCTGCGGTCGGAGCGTTTCAGGTCGATATCGATTTCGGACGAATGCACGCCTTCGGCATGTTCGTCCAGTTCGGCACGGCCGGTGCGCCGCCCGACCTGCGTCACCTCCGGTACCTGCCGGATCAGGGTCTCCGCCAGGGCACCCATGCGGTTGGCTTCGGCCAGCGATGTGCCAGGATTGAACATCAGCGACATCACGAGCGAGCCTTCGTTGAAGGCTGGCAGGAAGGCCCGCGACATGAAAGGCACGGTGGCGGCCGCCAGCGCGACGGTGACGGCGGCGACGGCAAGCACGGTCTTGGCGCGGGGGAACGACCAGTCCAGGATCCTGGTATCGACCCGCTTGAGCCATGCCACCAGCGGGCTGTCCGGATGCTCCAGCCGCTTCATCCGCGGCAACAGGTAGTACGACAGCACCGGCGTCACCGTCATCGACACCAGCATCGATGCCAGGACCGACACGATATAGGCGATGCCCAGCGGCGCGAACAGGCGCCCTTCGATGCCCGGCAGCGCGAACAGCGGCACGAACACCAGCACCACCACCAGGGTGGCATAGACGATGCCGGAGCGGACTTCGACCGAGGCGCGCCAGATGGTCTCCAGCACGGACGGCGGGTCCTCCAGGCTTGCGCGCTGCCTGAGCCGGCGCTGGATGTTCTCCACGTCGACTACCGCGTCGTCGACGAGCTCGCCGATGGCAATGGCTAGCCCCCCAAGCGTCATCACGTTGATCGACTGGCCCAGCAGGTGGAAGGCCAGCGCGGTGACGGCCAGCGACAGCGGAATCGCCACCAGCGAGATCGCGGTGGTGCGCGCGCTCAGCAGGAAGGCGAACAGGATCACGGCCACCATGATGGCGCCGTCACGCAGCGCCTCGACCACGTTGCCGATCGAGGCCTCGATAAAGTCCGCCTGCCGGAACAGCACCTGCGGCGCGGACAGGCCCGGCGGCAGTCCCTGCTTCAGTTCGCCGAGCGCTGCTTCCAGGTTCCGCGTCAGGCGCACCGTGTCGGCCGCGGGCTGCTTCTGCACGCTGACTATCACTGCCGGCTTGCCGTTGAATCCGGCATCGCCGCGCTTGAGCGCGGCGGCATAGCGCACACCGGCCACCTGCTCGAGCAGCACCGGCGCGCCTTCCTTGTAGGCAACCGCCAGTCCCTTCAGGTCGTCGAGCCGGTTGGTGCGGCCGAGGTTGCGGATCAGGTATTCGCGGCCGTTCAGGTCGATGAAGCCGCCGCTGGTATTGGCGGCGAAGTCGCGCAACGCGCTTTCCACCTGTGGCAGCGCCACGCCGAACTGCGCCATCCTGGCGGTGTCCGGTTCGACCCGGAGCTGGCGCACCTCGCCGCCGATCGGGATGACCTGCGACACGCCAGCCACCGACAGCAGGCGCGGCCGCAGCACGAAGTCGGCATACTCGCGCGCCTGCATCGGACTGGCCCGGGCCGGGTCGATCGGTAACGCAATCAGCATGATCTCGCCCATGATCGACGAGACCGGCCCGAGGATGGGCGTCAGCCCGCCGGGCAACTGTTCCTTCACCAGCGCCAGCCGTTCCGACACGAGCTGGCGGTTGCGATAGATATCGCTGCCCCAGTCGAACTCGGCATACACGATGGACAAGCCGACGCCCGACACCGAGCGGACCCGCGTGACGCCTGGCATGCCATTGAGCGCGGTCTCGAGCGGGAACGACACCAGCAGCTCCACTTCCTGCGGCGCCATGCCGCCGGCTTCGGTGATCACGGTCACCAGCGGTTTGTTCAGGTCCGGGAAAACATCCACCGGTGTGCGCCATGCGGTCACGCCGCCGTACACCATCAGGATTAGAGCGATGGCCAGTACCATCAGCCGGTTGCCGAGGCTCGCGCGAACGATCCAGTTGAACATGCGCGCCCCTCAGCGGATCTGGTTGATCAGTGCCGCCCCGGACACCACCACCCGGTTCTCCGGTGACAGTCCCTTGACCACGACAACCGTTCCCGCATCCAGCACGCGAGCTTCAACCGGCTGAGCGATAAAGCGCTGCGTGCCGGACTTGATCCACACCACCGGCAGGTTGCTGCCATTGCGCACCAGGGCCTCGCTTGGCAATGCGATGCCCTTGACCGTCTCGGTCAGCGTCGCAACCACCGTCACTGGCTGCCCGATGGCAAGTGGTGCCGCATTGCCCGTCAGCCGGAACATCAGCGGCACGGCGCCGTTCTTCAGGCTGCGGCCGGCGCCGATGAATTCCAGCTTGCCTCCGTCCGACCGGCCCAGGGTCCCACCCTGGATACGGTTGGCAAGCGAGGCATCCGCGGTGCTGGCCTCGATCAGCATCCGGACCGGGTCAACCACTTCATACAGCACGTCGCCAGCAGAAACGACCTGGCCCGCCAGCACATTGGCAGTGGCGATAACGCCGCTGGCTGGCGCGGTCAGCGTGTCGGTCTGGTGCAGGCTCTTGCCCACCGCCTCGCGCTGGCCGGAAAGACTCTGGACCTCGGCGCGGGCGGCTTCGATCTCCTTGCGCGGGATGCTGTCCTGCAGCGATTCCAACCGCTGCAGCCGTTGCCGGGCCAGCTTCAGGTTGGCGCTCAGGTTGGCGAACTGCGCCTGCTGGTTGCCGATATCGAAGGGCTCGCTCTTGTGCCGCAGCACGGCCAGCACCTGGCCCTTGCTGACACGCTGCCCCAGCAGCGGGAAGCCTCCCGGCGGCGGCTCGATCCAGCCTGGGTGCCCTGCCTGCAGGCGCCCACCCGCATTGGGGTCGATCGCCACCACGGCATTCAGCTCTACGGTTACGGGGTGCAAGGCTGCCTGCGGCATCGTGGTTCGTATGCCCATACGGCGTTGCGCGAGCTTGGGCACCTGGACACTGCCGTCGGGCAGCCGGGCCAGGCCGCCGCTGCCGGACACCGCTCCCGGTGCATCAAGGTGTTCGCCACCGGGCCCGTGCGCACCGGGGCCGGCCAGTGCCGGCATGGTTGCGCAGGCAGCCAGCGCAATGGCGATCGTTGCAAACCTGGTTGTCTTCAGCATGTCGGGCCTCAGCTCTTCTTATGGACATTGCGGCGCCTCACGCCCCAGGCTGCGGCAGCCAGGACAGCCGCCACGAGCAGGACAAGCCACGGCCAGCGTGCTTGCCAGAAGGGGCCGAGGAGGCCATGGGCATGCCCGTCCGCGGCAACATTCAGGCTGCCCTCGATCAGGTCCGACTCATCGCCGGCAACAAGCGTGAACACGAGCGCATGGTGGCCCGGTTGGCGCAGCGCCTTGAGGAGTTTCTCGTCGGTAAAGGAGTAATCGCCGAAGTCGGCATGCAGCTTGCCTTGTGCCTTGATGCCGTTGAACTCGACCTCCAGCGTGCCGTTCAGCACCGGCTCGTTGGTGACGTAGCGGTCGACCATCACCGACAGCTCATCGGGGGCCAGCGTGCCAACCAGCTCGAACGCTTCCGTATTGGCTTCGATGACGGGCTGGGCATTCGCCGCGGCGCCGGTGCTCGCCGGCGCATCCAGATGCTCGCCATTGGGGCCATGGGCGCCCGGCGCCGCATGCGCGGCGCAGGCGAGGGACAAGAGCAGGGTAAGGAAGAACTGGCGGATCATGGCAGGACTCCGAGAGCCTGGTTCAGGTTGGCAGTGGCGATGCCGCGCCGGGCACGCTGGCGCGCCAGGTCGGCTTCGGCTTCGAGGGCCTGGTTCTGTGCGCGCAGCACTTCAGGCAAGCCGATTTCGCCGGCATTGAAAGTTCTGCGCAGTAGTGCCGCCCGTTCGGACAGCGTGGCGTTGCGCTCTTCGGCAAGTCTGAGCTGCTGCTCTGAGAGCGACAGCGTCGCCTGTGCCGCGTCGATCGCGGAGCGGACGATGCGTTCGGTGCGATCGAGTTCGGCCCGGGCTGTCATCAGTCCAGTCTGAGCGGCAGTCTCGCGTGGCAGATTGCGCGCATCGGTAGCGAACGGGATCCTGATGAACAGGCCGACGGTCTGGTCGCTGGGCATGCCGCCGCCCGCACGGTCGTTGCGGTACATCACGCCGACTTCCGGCGGGTCGCGGCGCGATTTGCGCAAGTAGCCCACCTGGCGCTCGCTGCGCAGCACGGCCTGCTGCGCAGCTTCCAGCCTTGGATGGCTCACGGCACCGGCGGCAGGATCGGTCACTGGCGCTGCCGCTTCGTCATATCGCAGCGGCAACGCCGATACGCCAGTCGCTTGCAGCAGCCGCGCCCTGGCATCCACCAGCCGGGCCTCGCTGTCCGCGAGCAGGCCCTGCGCCGCCAGGTAGTCCTGCTGCGCCAGCAGCAGGTCGGTGCGCGCCAGGTCGCCGGCGGTGACCCGCCGCCGAACATCGTCGCGCAGCGACGCGGCGATCTCTGTGCGGCGCCGCAGCACATCGCGTTCCCCTTCCACGGCCACGAGCTGCCAGACGCGCTCGCGCACCTCCGCGGCAACGTTCAGCCGCGCCAGGGCGGCGCCGGCTTCGGCCTCGGCCGCTTGTGCGTCGGCCAGGTCCCCGCGTGCCGCACGCTGGCCTGGCATCCACACCGGGACGCCAAGCTGGACCTCGCTCTCACGCAGGCCGCGCTTTTCAGTCCAGCGGTCATCGCGGTGCAGCAGGCCAAGCGTGGGCGGCCCGGCGATCAGCGAATCCGCCTGGACCCGGCTGGCCGCCGCCTCCAGGCGCCGCCCCTCGGTCGCCTGGAGGGCAACGGACCGCTCCCACGCGGTATTGAAAAGCGCGTGCAGATCCGCCGGCGCAGGCTGGCCATGGGCCGACGGCGCCAGCAGCGCGGACGCAACAATGGAAATGAAGAACTTCTGCATGGAATCCCCAACGCAAATCGCGATAACACAGGCAATGCGGCGGGGCGCGGCGCAAGCCATTGCGCCACGTCAGGCAATCAGGAGGTCAATGCCCCGCCGTCAGGCGGGCGCGTGAGGGGGGCGTAAGGGTGGACTGCCGCCGGGGTCAGGCATGCGGCCGCCGAGGAATAACGGCTCGGGCTGCGTCTGCTGCGCCAGCGGCAACAGCAGGCCCGCGGGCAGCGGCGCCTGGAAGTGGGTGCCGTAGTCGAAGTCGAGTTGATGCGACGCGGATGCTGTGGAATCGTCGAACGCGATTTCCCCGTCGTCATCGTGGTGATGGGGGACATGCTCGGCGTGCGCCGCCATATGGTCCGGCGGGAAGCCCGCTGAATGCGTGAGTTGCCGCTGCGCTGCGGCCAAGGCCTGCAGCGGCAGGATCAGCATCAGGAGGATGGCAATCACGCGCGACATAGGGCGGGATTCTACCTGACCTAAAGGGGGCTGGCGCGGGACTGGCGGGACGACCGTGTAACCGATTGTGGCGGCAAGGCCGCCGAACGTTAATCTCTTCGTAGCTCTAGCTGACGTACGCTCTACCCACTGCGCAGCGCCTCACTTTCGCAGCAGGTACGAGCCTGTGGGTTCTTGGCCGATAGCAGGCGCACGTAGGCGGACCAAGGCAAGGAGAACGCCTGGGCAAGGGTGGTGAGCTCAAGTGATGTTCTGGGCGCACATTTGCCAGGCAGTGTCTGGAAAATTCCATGAACGGGCGATTTGGGCAGATACCGTCCGGCAGATCCGATCGAACGGCCACGCTTGATGCGGCTTTCACGAGGACTGTCTGACGGTGCCGAAGCACCGCCAGCCCAGAGGCACTGCTATGCCGCAAGCGGCCCAGCTGCCATCAAGGCATCCAGCTTTGCCTTCACCATTTCAAGCAGGCAGAGCGCGCTGAAGCACGCTTCCGAGCGCACGCTTTGCTGCTCCAGCAGCACGAGCACGCCTTCAATGCCGGCACGCACTTCATGCAGGCACGCGTTGGTTTCGATTGTATCGACCATTACTGACTCCTTACCGGGTTAATGCGCGCCACTCATTTGAAGGTGAGGGTGGCGGGCCAGACAGCGAGGGTGGAAACCCGGTTAGAACAGGGAAGAACCCGGTCAGCCTTTCAGCTGCCTCGCTCGGCCCGCCTTAGAACCAGACATGTTCGTGCGAGCAGAGGCGTTGCCGTTTGAAAGCGCAACGCCTGTCCCTGTTCCGACCTTCGGGTTTCCACGCCCGGTCATCGGCGATCCGATGACGTGACCAGTATTTCCTGCCGGAGTCGTGCACGCGATAAGAGATGTCGCATTTTGGAGCGGTTGGGCGAAGCTTGCCGCAACGCGATTGAGTAGGAAATCGCTGAGTCTTGGAATGCGAGGTGGTCGCTGTGCGGTTGGTTGTCGCTCTTGACTAGCGTGGGCTGTTTCGCCGGCGTAGCCGGCGACTTACTTCTTGTCCAAGCGACAAGAAGTAAGCAAGAAACGCGTCGCCTATGCGGCTGGCCATAAATTGCACGGCGTTGGTGGTTCGCACGGTGGTGCTTGCCGTTTGGGCTTGGGTGCCCGTTCGACCCTGCTACGCCATGTGAGTGTGGGACAGTGCCTGCGTTAACCCACTATTGAACGATCCCCATGCAGGGCGTAGGCCGCCTGCTGCCAGCCGTATCGCGGGGACGCCTACGGCTGCTGCGCGGGCTCAAAATGCGCTGACGGTCATTGGGCGCTTGCGCGGAGCGCAGCCGAAGGCGTTGACGCGATATCTGCGTCCAATAGTCGGTTGACGTAGGCACCGGACAGGGAGCGTAGCTGGGTCGAACGGGCACCCAAGCCCAAACGGCAACCACCGCCGCCATATGACCAACACCGTGCAATTTATGGCCAGCCGCCCAGGCGACGCGTTCTTTGCCTACTTTCTGTCGCTCGGACAGAAAGTAGGTCGCCGGCTACGCCGGCGAAACAGCCACGCCCGCCAAGCACGACAACCGACCGCATGGAACCAAGCCAAATCATGAGTTCCCAATCCCGCCACCGATGATCTTGGCCAGAGATCCGTCCACACCATGCTCCCCCACCTGAGCCACAAAATCCTCCCCCTCCGGCAACCCCAACGAAAACCTCACCGGAAAATTCACAGCAATCCCGCCTTCACCAGGCACCGGCCGAACCACCTCCCGCGCCTGCACATGCGGATCCTCAAACAGCGCCGTCGCCCCCAGCACCGGCGAGAACGGAACATCCAGCGGCCCGAAGAATGCCTCCCACTCGGCCAGGTCGCGCGTGCGGAACACCGCCGCCATCAGGTCATTGACCTCCACCTTGTGCCCGTACCGTCCAGCCCGCGTGGCAAAACGCGGATCGCGCAGGGCCGGGAATTCTTCGCCCAGCGCCTCGCACAGATTGACCCAGAACTTGTTCTCGAGGATGCCCATCGCCAGATGCAGGCCATCACGCGTTTCGAAGAGATCGTTCTCCGGCATCACGGTAGGGGATGCCTGCGGCGATGCCTCATGCCCGCGCGCGGCCCAGGCGCCATGGGCGGTCCACGACAGGATCGCGTCATGGATCGAGACATCCAGATGTTGACCCTGTCCGTTCTGGCGCGCACTCATGATTGCCACCGCAAGCGACAGCGCCGCGTAGCCGGAGGCGGCGTAATCCGACACCCGCACGCGCGGGCGCGAGACCTTGTCGTGCACCTGCACCGGCGTCGCCCAATAGCCGGCCAGCGCCAGGTAGTTCAGGTCATGCCCGGCGTGGCTGGCATAGGGGCCAGTCTGGCCGAAGCCCGAGACCGAACACAGCACGATGGCGGGATTGACCGCCGCCAGCGCTTCATAGCCCAGCCCGAGCCGCGCCATCACGCCGGGGCGGAAGCCTTCCACTACGGCATCGGCATTGCGCACCAGGTCAAGGAAGGCTTCACGGCCTGCATCGGTCTTCAAGTCCAGCGCAACCGAGCGCTTGCCGCGGTTGAACTGCGCGAATACCGTCGGACCGAGCTGCCGCGCAGTATCGCCGGTGCCGGGTTGCTCGACCTTGATCACATCCGCGCCCAGTTGCCGCAGCAGGCTGCATGCATGCGGACCGGGCAGCAACTGGCTGACGTCGATGATGGTGACGTCCTTGAGACAGGACCATTCTGGCTTCATACAGGGCCTTGGGGGAGAAGGAAGGAAGGGGTGCCGCACGCGCGGAAGGTGGCGTGCGGCGCGGGGCGGGCAGGGCGCTCAGCCCAGGTCGCCGACCATGCCGATCGACTTCATCAGGTCGCCGTAACGCGCGTTGTCGCTGGCGACAATGGTGCCGAACTGCGCGGGCGAGGCGCTGCGGCGCAATTCGCCGGCATTGGCCTTGAGCTGGGCATCAAACACGCCGGCCGTCTGCAGGGCACCAACGGCGGCGTGGAGCTTCTGCGCCAGTTCGGCCGGGAAGTTGGCCGGTGCGAACAGGCCGCTCCAGTTGTCGATGACGAAGCCCGGGGGCAGGGCTTCGGCCATGGTCGGCACGTCCGGGAAGAACGGCGAACGGGCGGCCGCAGTGACGGCAAGCACCCTGACCTGGTTATTGCGCACGTACTGTGTCGCGGTGCCGAGCACCGGCATGCCGAACTGGGTTTGTCCTGTCAGCATGGCGGTGATGATCTCCGGCGCACCCTTGTAAGGGATATGCACGGCGTCACAGCCGGTCTGGTGCAGCATGGTTTCCACCGCGAGATGGGCGATGCTGCCCTTGCCGCCGGAGCCGTAGTTGAACTTGCCCGGCGCCTTCTTCATGGCGGCGATCAGTTCGGCAGCGGTCTTGTAGGACGACGAGACCGGCACCACCAGCGCGGACGGCCCGCCAGACAGTGCGGTGATCGGCGTGAAATCCTGCGCCGGGTCATACGGCATCTTGCGGTACATGTGCACGTTGATCACGTGCGTATTGGCCAGGATGCCCAGCGTATAGCCATCGGGCGCGGCACGGCGCAGCGCGCTGGCGCCGATGATGCCGCCAGCGCCGGGCATGTTCTCGACCACCAGCGGCTGGCCGAGCTTCTTGCCCAGCTCCGCCGACAGCGTGCGGGCCACGTTGTCGGGCGTGCTGCCGGCGATAAACGGAACGATCAGCCGGATCGGGCGGCTGGGGTAGCTGGATGAAGCGCTGGCGGCGCGGGCCGGCAGCAGCAGGCTGCCCAGCGCGGCGGCGCCGGCGGTGGCAAGCCAGTTTCGGCGGTTCATGCTTGGTCTCCGTGGTCTTGTCTTATGGTCTTCATGCCGGCGGCGACCGTGCCGCCGGCACGGTCAGGCCTTCTGCTGCTGCAGCGGTTCAAGGATAGCGCGCGCAATGGTATTGCGCTGGATCTCGCTGGTGCCGGTGAAGATGCGGAACATGCGCAGCTTGCGGAAGGTCTGCTCCACCGGGTGGCCGCGCGTGACGCCGACGTTGCCGTGGATCTGCACTGCCTTGTCCGCCACCTCGAAGCAGCGTTCCGAGACAAAGAGCTTGCACGCCGCGGCCTTCATGCGCAGGTCGGCGCCGGCATCGGCCAGCGCGGCGGTATGCGTGATCATGCTCTCGCAGGCCCACAGCGCGGCGGCCATGTCGGCCAGCATGTGCTGGATCGCCTGGAAGCGCGCGATCGGCCCGCCGAACTGGCGGCGCTGGCCGGCATATGCCACCGACGACTCATATGCCCTGGTGGCCAGCCCCAGCATGCTGGGGCAGTGCAGCAGGCGGTTCACGTTGATGCGCGACATGCCCAGCTTGAAGCCGTTGCCTTCGCCGCCAAAGATATTGGCGCGCGGCACGCGCACGTTCTCGAAGCGGATGTCGCCGTCGATATGCTGGCCCGACATCGGCACGTACTCGTTGCTTACCGTCACGCCGGGCAGGTCCAGGTCGACCAGCACCGCGGTGATGGCCGGCGGCGTGGTGGTGGCGTCGGTCACGCACATGACGATGGCAAAGTCGGCGAACGGCGCGCCGCTGATGTAGTGCTTGCCGCCGTTGATGACCAGCTCGTCGCCATCGGCCACGGCCGAGGTCCTGATGCTTTGCGCGTCGGAGCCGGAATGCGTTTCCGTCAGTGCGAAGCAGGTCGATTTCTCGCCGCGGATCACGGGCTCGAAGTAGCGCTTGAGCTGGTCCGGGGTGGCGTACTTGAGCATATTGCCCACGCGCGGCGGGCCGCCCAGGTCGCCCAGCACGTGCGCGGCCAGGGTGGAGCCGCTGGCGGCCAGGTCGGCCTTGAGCGCGCATTGCTCCTGGATGTTCAGGCCCTTGCCGCCGAGCGATGTCGGCAGGCAGGCGGCGTAGAAGCCCAGTTCGCTGGAGCGGCGCCAGACCTTGCGCAGGGTCTCGCGCGGCCACGGGTCTTCAGAGCCCAGGCCGAGTTCCTGTTCCAGCGGGCGCAGTTCTTTGTCGATAAAGCGGCGGATGCCGGCGCGGGTTTCCAGCAGTACGGGATTGGTCAGGTGGTCGAACATGGCGGACTCCTTCAGTTCACGCGGCGGCCGACGCCTTGCCAGTAGCGTTCGCGCACGATCTTACGGGCCAGCTTGCCGCTGGCGTTCTTGGGCAGCTCGGCGACAAAGTCCACCGAGCGCGGCGACTTGTAGTCGGCAATGCGCTCGCGGCAGTGCGCGATCAGCTGCTGCGCGGTGGCCTCGCGCCCGGGGCGCAGCGTGACCACGGCCTTGACGCTTTCGCCCCAGGTGTCGTCCGGCACGCTGATGACGCAGGCTTCCAGCACGTCGGGGTGCTGGTACAGCGCGGCTTCCACCTCGGTCGGATAGACGTTGAAACCGCCGGAGATGATCATGTCCTTCTTGCGGTCGACCAGGTACAGGTAGCCGGCCTCGTCCACGCGTGCCATGTCGCCGGTGTGCAGCCAGCCATCGATGATGGTCTCGCGCGTCAGCGCGGGCTCGTTGAAGTAGCCGTGGAACACGTCCTCGCCGCGGATCACCAGTTCGCCGATCTCGCCCACGGCGACCTCCTTGCCGTGCTCGTCGACCACGCGCACTTCGGTCTCGCCCAGGGCGCGGCCGCAGGAGGCCAGGCGCTCAGGATGGTTGGCAATGGCGTCGGCATGGTCGGTGGTGGACAGACGTGTGACGCCTGAGGTCGATTCGCTGGCGCCATAGCCCTGCGACAGGATCGGGCCGATGCGCTCCCAGGCCTCGCGGATGCGTGCCGGCGCCATCGGCGCGGCACCGTAGGCCAGGGTCTTCAGGCTGGACAGGTCGGCCTGGGCCAGCGTGGGCTCGGCCAGCAGCATGTTGATCATGGCCGGGACCATGAACACGTGGGTGATGCGCAGCCGCGCCACCTCGGCCAGGAAGTGCGCGGGCTCGAATTTCTCGAACAGCACCAGCGTGGCGCCCTGGTACAGGTAGGGCTGCATCAGCATGCCGGAGGCGTGCGTGACCGGCCCGATCAGCGCCAGCCGGTCGCCCGGGCGCGCCGGGCGGTCCATGCCGGACACCATCTTGCGCAGCGCCGCCATGCGGTTGCCGTAGCTCTGCATGGCAGCCTTGATCTTGCCGGTGGAGCCGGACGAGAAGTGCAGCACGGCCAGGTCGTCGGGGGCAGGGGTGATGTCAGGCGGCGTGGTGCCGGCGTTGGCCAGCAGCGCCTCATATTCGACATAGCCCGCCGGCGCATCGCCGATGGCGATAAAGGTCTCGATGGCGCCGAAGCCGGCCGTGGTGCGCGCATAGCCGGTGTAGCCGGGGCCGGCGATCAGCACGCGCGGGGTGCAGTTTTCGACCACGTCGCTGGCCTCGGCCGCGGTGAAGCGCGGGTTGAGCGCCGCCTTGACCAGGCCGGCCTTGTACAGCGCGCATTCCAGTTCGACCAGCTCGGGGCGGTTGCGCGACTGCACCGCGACGCGGTCGCCGGGCCGCAGGCCCAGTGCCAGCAGCGCATTGGCCAGGCGCGTGGAACGTTCGTCCAGCTGGCGATAAGTCACCACCTGGTCCTGGTAGAGGATGGCGGGCTGGTCGCCCCAGTAGCGCGCGGCGCGGCGCAGGAAATACGCGAAACCCATGCTGTCTCCGTTGATGCCTGTTGATTCCGGTGAGCTTTTACGTGTGCTCGTGCGCCGTAGTCTGTAAGATGACAGGCATCACCACAATGACGCATTGGCTATAAAGTCATAGCCATCAGGAATGTGAGGCAATGGAGACGCGGGATATCGAGTACATCCTCGCCGTGGCGGCGCACGGCGGCATCGGCCGTGCCGCGGACGCGCTGGGGATCAGCCAGCCGGCGCTGACCAAGGCGGTGCAGCGGGTGGAGACCCAGGCCGGGCTGCCGCTGTTCGAGCGCACCGCCAACGGCATGACCGCCACCTACGCCGGCACGCGCTTCCTGGAGCGGGCGCGGCGCATCCAGCTGGAATACGAGGACGGCATCAAGGAGATGCTGGGGATCCGCACCGGCGAGCAGGGCATCCTGCGCGTGGGCTATTCGCCGTCGATCCCGGGCAGCGTGATCCTGGGTGCTTGCCGGCAACTGGTGCGCGAGCGTCCCGTGGCGCGTCTGCGGCTGCGCCGCAGGTTGGCGCGCGACCTGCTGGACCTGCTGGCGGCGGGGGAGCTGGATGTGGCGGTGGCGCCGGCGCCTTCGGCAGCCTCATCGACCGGCCTGGCGGTACAGCCGCTCTTTGACGACCGGCTGGTGGTGGTGGCGGACGAGGGCCATGCCTTGCTGCAGCGGCGCAAGCTGCGGCTGGCGGACCTGGCGGACCAGGAATGGCTGCTGCCCGAAGGGCATATCACGCTGCGCCAGCAGGTGGACGCGGCGTTCCGCCAGCGCGGCCTGCCGGAACCGCAGCCGCGCATCGAGATCGACTTTGGCAGCAGTTCGCTGTTTGCGCTGATGCAGGGCACGCAGATGCTGAGCATCGCCAATGAAGGCGGCGATGCCATGCAGCACGGCCTGCGCGTGCTGCCGCTGGGCGTGGAGGAGCTGGACCTGCGCCGGAACAT
Organism: Cupriavidus sp. CPT47-8839-RL05A; assembly: GCF_058792255.1. Taxonomy (NCBI): domain Bacteria; kingdom Pseudomonadati; phylum Pseudomonadota; class Betaproteobacteria; order Burkholderiales; family Burkholderiaceae; genus Cupriavidus; species Cupriavidus sp. CPT47-8839-RL05A. Next base: position 167,221 of record NZ_JBYTEG010000010.1, read on the forward strand.
CGGCGTGATCTCGCGCGAGGGCGCCTACCTGTCGCCGCTGGCGCAGCGCCTGACGGTGCTGCTGAGCGAGCACAGCCGCTGAGGCAGCGGCAGGGCCACGCGGTTATTGCAGCGGGATCTTAGCCACCTCCGCCAGCCGCTTCCAGCGCTGGATCTCGTCCTTCTGGTACTGCAGCATTTCGGCAGGCGACGACAGGATCAGCTTGGTCGACTGGCGCGTGTAGTACTCGCGCACATCCGGGGCCCTGCCGGCCTGCGCAAACAGGTCCTGCAGCCGTTTCACCACCGCCGGCGGCGTCTTTGCCGAGACCGCAGCGGCCACCCAGTTATAGGCCAGGAAGTCGGGCAGGCCGGCTTCGACGATGGAGGGCACGTCCGGCAGCAGCGGCGAGCGCTGCGGTGCGGTGTAGGCCAGCGCGCGCACCTTGCCGCCGCGGACCAGTTCGATGGCGCCGGTGGCATCCACCACGGCGAAGTCGACATTGGCCGCCATCACGCCGTTGATGGCATCGCCCGCGCCCTTGTACGGCACGGCGGTGGTCTTGATGCGGGCCAGTTCGTTGAGCCACTCCGAGTAGAGCGTGTAGGAGATCGAGCCCGAGCCGTAGTTGAGCGCGCCGGGGCGCTTGCGGGCATCTTCCAGCAGCTCGGCCAGCGTGCGGTAGGGCGAGCTTGCCGGCACGATGATCACGCATGGCCCGCGCGACAGCAGCGTGATCGGCGCAAAGTCCGTCAGCGGGTCATACGGCAGCTTGCGGAAGGTGGCGGCATTGGTCGACAGCGTGGAATTGCTGCCGATAAAGACGGTGTAGCCGTCAGGCGGCGCGTTCAGCGCGGTCTGCACACCGATAAAGCCGTTGCCGCCGGGCTTGTTCTCAACCACCACGCCCTGGCCGGTCAGCTCGCCGATCTTCTTGGCGAACATGCGCGCGGTGGTGTCGGTGCCGCTGCCGGAAGGGAAGGGCACGATAAAGCGGATCGGGCGGGATGGGAAGGCGTCGGCGGACTCGGCGGCGGGCGCTGCCAGCGGCGTGGCGGTGCCGATGGCCGCCAGCGCGGCGGCAGCGAGTCCGAGGAAGCGGCGGCGGGAACGGAAGGCCTGTTGCATGGTGTCTCCTGAGCGTGGAATGCCCGGCGTGTTCCCGCCGGTGCAAGGGGATAAGCGGGGATAAACGGGGGCTTAACGGCGCAAGCCGAGCAGGTCGCGTGCAATCACCCAGCGGTGCACCTCGCTGGGCCCTTCGTAGATGCGCATCAGACGGGTCTCGTTGGCCATCTGCTGCAGCGGCAGCTCCTTGGTCATGCCCATCGCGCCGAAGGTCTGCATGGCATGGTCGATCACGTCCCACGCCATCTCGGTGGCGAATACCTTGATCATCGATACCTGCGTGCGCGCCTCGTCGCCGGCGTCGATGCGGCTGGCGGCTTCGTAGGTCATCAGGCGGCAGGCGTGGATGCGCGTCGCGGCGTCGGCCACCCACCACTGGATCGCCTGGCGCTGCGCCAGCGGCGCGCCGAAGGTCTGGCGCTGCGGCGCGTACTCGCAGAGCATGTCCAGCGCGCGCTGCGCCCGGCCGATGCACCACGCGGCCATCTGCACGCGGCGCGTGGACAGCCGCGTCTGCATCGGCGCAAAGCCCTGGCCTTCGGTGCCCAGCAGCTGCGAGGCGGGGATGCGGCAGTCTTCCAGCACCACCTCGTAAGTCGATGCGCCGCCGATCATCGGGATGCGGCGCTCCACCCGGAAGCCCGGCGTGCCGCGCTCGACGATAAAGGCCGAGATGCCGCCGCGCGCGCCCTTGGCCTTGTCGGTCACGGCCATGACGATGGTCCAGTCGGCGCGTGCCGCGCGGCTGATCCAGATCTTGCGGCCGTTCAGCACCCATTGGTCGCCGTCGCGTTCGGCGCGCGTGGTCATCATGGCGGGGTCGCCGCCGGCGCCGGGTTCGGAAATGGCGATGGCCGACACGGTCTCGCCGCGCGCGTAAGGGGCCAGGTAGCGCTCGCGCTGGGCCTCGCTGGCGCTCAGCATCAGCATGCGCAGGTTGGGCGAGTCCGGCGGCAGTTCGTAGGGCGTGATGGTCTTGCCCAGTTCTTCGTTGACGCCCACCATGGCCACCGTGGGCAGGTCGGCGCCGCCCATCTCTGTGGGCGCATCCAGGCCCCACAGGCCCAGTTCGCGCGACATCGCGTCAAGCCGCGCGTGCTCTTCCGGCAGCAGCGTCATCTGCCCGCCGGCGGCTTCGCGCGCCAGCACCGCGGGTTCCAGCGGGATCAGCTGGTCGCGCACAAAGCGCGCGACCAGGTCCTTGAGCATCCGGTGTTCTTCGTCCAGTTCAAAGTTCATGCCCTGTCTCCTGCTGATTCGTTATGGTTGACTGACACCTTGCGCGAGGCCCAGCTCCTGCAGGACTTCGGCGGTGTGTTCGCCCAGTCCCGGCGCATGGCGGCGCAGCGACAGCGGCGTGGCCGAGAAGCGCGCGGCGGGGCGCACTTCGCGCAGCGGGCCTTCGGTGGGGTGCTGGGTTTCCTGGAACAGGCCGACGGCGCGCAGGTGCGGGTGGTCGACCAGTGCGTCCAGGCCGTAGATCGGCGTGGCGGGGATGTCGAGCGACTCGAACAGCGCCATCCATTCATCGGTGGTGCGCGCCGGCGTCAGCTCGGCCAGGTGACCGTACAGCGCGCGGATATTGGCGTTGCGCTGCGCGCGGTCGGCCACCTCGTAGCGCTCGGCCAGGTCGTCGCGGCCCACCGCGCGGAAGAAGGCTTGCCAGTGGCGCTCGGTGTAGGGCAGGGCGCAGATCCAGCCGTCGCGGGTCGGCGCGGGGCGGCGCCCGCCCTGCAGCAGACGGGCGTAGCCGGCACCGGCGGGCGCGGGCTCGAAGGTCAGGCCGCCCAGGTGCTCGGCCATCACGAACGCGGTCATGGTCTCCAGCATCGGCACCTCCACCGACTGGCCGACGCCGTGGCGCTCGCGGTACAGCAGGGCTGCCAGCACGGCGTTGGCCAGTGCCAGCCCGGTGGTCTTGTCGGCGATCAGGCTGGGCACGTACTCCGGGCGATCGCCGGCGGTGGAACCCAGCGCGACCAGCCCGCAGCCGGCCTGGATGATGTCGTCGAAGGCCGGCTTGTCGCGGTGCGGACCGTCCTGGCCGAAGCCGGTGGCCACGCAGTAGACGATGCGCGGGTTGATGCGCGCCACTTCGGCATAGCCGAAGCCCAGCCGCTCGATCGCGGCTACGCGCATGTTGTGCACCAGCACGTCGGCGCTGGCGATCAGCCCGCGCAGCGCCTCGGCGCCCTCGGGGGTCTTCAGGTCGAGCACGACCGAGCGCTTGTTGCGGTTCAGCGCCAGGTAGATCGAGCTCATGCCGGCGTGCTGCGAGACGCCGTTGGCGCGCATCAGGTCGCCCTCGGGCCCTTCGATCTTGATCACGTCGGCGCCAAAGTCGGCCAGCACCTGCGTGGCCAGCGGCCCGAGCACGACCGCGGTGAGGTCCAGCACGCGGATGCCGTCCAGCGGGCCGGCCGGCGTGGCGCGGGTGTCTTGTTCGCTCATCGGGGCCACTCCTTCAACGGCGCTTGAAAACAGGGGCGCGGCGCGCGGCCATGGCGGCGACGCCCTCGCGGAAGTCTTCGCTGCGGAACTGTCCGTGCTGGATTGCCAGTTCGCGCTGGTTGATCTCGGCGATGCGGTCGGCCAGCCCTTCGCGCAGCGTGGCGCGCGTGGATTCCACGGCCAGCGGGGCGGAGGCGGCGATCTCTTGCGCCAGGGCCATGGCGCGGGCATTGACCTGCGCCTTTTCCACCAGTTCATCGGCCAGGCCAATCTCGACCGCGTCGGTGCCGGTGATGCGCCGGCCGGTGTAGAACAGCAGCGCGGCCTGCTGCTCGCCCACCAGCCGCGGCAGCGTCAGGCTCATGCCGAAACCGGGGTGGAATCCCAGCCGGTTGAAGTTGGCGCTGAAGCGCGCCTCGGCGCAGGTCACGCGGAAGTCCGCCACCAGCGCCAGCCCCATGCCGGCGCCGATGGCGGCGCCTTCCACCGCGGCCACGATCGGCTTGCGGCTGCGGTAGAGCCTCATCGCATGCGCGTAGAAGCCGCCCGGGTCGTTGGCAACCGCGCCCTGGTCGGCGCCGCTGAAGTCAGCCCCGGCGCAGAAAGCGCTGACGCCGGACGCCAGCACGATGGCGCGGCAGTTCTCGTCGTCGTCCAGCGCCTGCAGGGTGTCGGCCAGGCGCCGCATGATGTCGGCATCGACAAAATTGTGCGGCGGGCGGGACAGGACGATGCGGGCGACGTGGCCTTCATGGGTCACCTGGATATTGGCGTCGGCTGACATGCGGGGCGTTCCTCTGTGGTGGATCGGCTCGGGGGCCGGGATGGACACAGTATTCGCGCCGCGCGGCCGTACCGCTATACTCTAATTTCACTAACTGAAATTAGTGGCGATGCCGGACGCCGTGCTGCCAGAGCCCTCCACCCGCCGCGTCACGCACCAGACCGGCCGCTTTACCCGCGACACCGCGGGCAGCCAGTCGCTGGAGCGCGGGCTGGTGCTGCTGCGGGCCTTCCGTGTTGGCACCACCAGCCTGACCAATGCCGAGCTGGCGGTGCGCACCGGCCTGCCGCGCCCCACCGTCAGCCGGCTGACGCGCTCGCTGGTGGATGCCGGCTTCCTGCGCTATGACGTGAACGAACGCGCCTACCGGCTGGCGCCGGTGGTGCTGAGCCTGGCCGATGCCTTCCACCAGTCAAGCCGCGCGCCGGACATTGCATTGCCGCTGATGCGCAAGGTAGCCGAGGCCGGCAAGGTCAACGTGGGGCTGGCCGTGGGCGACCAGCTGGAGATGGTGTACCTGGCGTCGATCCGGCACAGCCGCGACAGCGTGTCGCGCACGCGGCGCGTGGTGCCGGGAACCCGCGTGCCGATGGAGATGACGGCGATCGGGCTGTCATGGCTGGCGGCGCAGCCTGAGGGGGTGAGGGAGGACCTGCTGGCCGGCATTGCCGCGCGCCAGGGCGAGGCCTGGATCAACATGCGGGCCCAGGTGCTGCGCGGCATCGCGCAGGCGCAGCGGCACGGTTATTGCACCGCGGCCTACCAGCCCGGGCACCTGCTGGCCGTGGGGGCCGCATTTTCCGGGCCGGACCAGCAGCTGTACGGGCTCAATATCAGCTTCCCGTTCAACGAGAGCGAGCGCAGCCGCGACAATGCCCGCTATGCGGCCCAGCTGGCGCGGCTGGTGGCGGACATCCAGGAGGCCTGGCGCCGCGCCGCCGGATAATCCGGGTTCAGTACACCGACGGCATGCCTGCGGGCCGGTTCTTGAAGCGCCGGTGGATCCAGTAATACTGCTCCGGCATGGTGGCGATCTGGGCTTCGAGAAAGGCGTTCATGCGGCGCGAATCTTCCTCGACGCTGCCCGAGGGGAAGCCCTCCAGCGGATCGAACACGCGCAGCCGGTAGCCGCGGTAGTCGGGCAGCACCTCGGTGGTAAAGGGCACCACACGCGCGCCGGTCATGCTGGCCAGGCGCGAGGCCGAGGTCAGCGTGCAGGCCGGCACGCCAAAGAACGGCACGAACACCGAATCGTTGATGCCGAAATCCATGTCCGACGCCAGCATCACCGGGCAGCCGGCGCGCAGCGTGCGCACCACCTGCTTGCCGCTGCCGCTGCGCGGGATCATCTCGGCGCCAAAGCGCCCGCGCTGCGTGCGCGAGATTTCTTCCAGCATCGGGCTGGACATCCTGGTGTACAGCGAGGCCACCGGGTGGCGCATCGAATAGAACATGCAGCCGGCCTCGATGCCGACGAAATGGAAGCCCATGAAGATGGTCGGATGCTCCGCGCACGAGGCCAGGTCGATGCGGGTGTCCAGTTCCACCAGCTTGCCCAGGCGCTCGGCGCTGCCGAACCACTGCACGCCGCGCTCCAGATAGCTGCGCAGGACGTGGCCGAAGTGGTTGCGTGCCAGCTTGTCGCGCGTGTCTGCATCCATGTCCGGGAAGCACAGGGACAGGTTGGTATGGACAATGCGCCGGCGGCGGCTGGGGATGCGATACAGCAGCTTGCCGATCGCATCGCCCAGGCGTGCGGTGACACCGTATGGCAGGGCGGCGACGAGCTTGAAGACTGCGATGGTGAGCGCAGCCTGGAGCCGGTGTTTCATGAAGATCCTAGGGTCGGCAGCGGCGGCTCGGGCAATGGCCCCGGGCAGGCGGCTGCGCGGCAATAATTCGGCGCCACTGGCTGGTGGCGAACGGGATGCACCCGAACGACGGGAAGAGCGAGGGCCGGCCCCCGGCATATGCCTGGCGCCTGGCGCGGCACGGTGTGCGCGTCGGGGGCTGACAAAGCAAGGCGGGACGCCAGGGCGGCGCCCCCGGCACGGCGCGCGGGCTGAGGGGCGGCGTGGGTGCGCTATGCGTCGCTGCTCAAGCTTTCTCTGAAGGGCGCACTGTAGCACGATGGCCGCTGCCCGGCGATGACGGTTACTACCAGTAGCAAACAGGGGGAGATTATTGCAGCGCCTGGGTGATTCAGCGGAAATGCTCGGGCCGGGGGCAGGGCATTTCCGACTGTACCGGGAGCGATCCGGAGAAAGGAAAATGGCGCTGAATAATACGCGCAGGCGGCATCGCCACGCCTGCCAATAATGACCGGCGGGATTATCGGGCAGGAATTGCTCAGGGTTTTTTCAATTCGCCCAGGTAGTAATTGACCTCGGCCAGCAGGGCGCGGTGGAATTCCGCCGGCAGGACATGGTCGTCGGTCAGCGACATCAACTGGTTGATGCGCTGGCGGAAGCGCTGCTCGGCGCTGGCGCGCGCCGCCGGCGGCAGGCCTGTGGTCAGCGAGCACAGCAGCTCGCGCATCACCAGCAGGCGCGCGCCGTACTGGATCATGGCATCGCCTTGTGTCTTGAGGTTTTGCGCCAGCTGTTCCGGCATCGTCTTGCCCGGCTCGCCAGGCGCAGGCGGAGCGGGAGTTTCGGCGGGGTTGTGGTCATTGTTGTCGGGCGCGGCCGCGCCGGTCTTTTTTCCTAGCATGGTGATCCTGAACATGGGCGAGGCTCCCTGGTACAAGCGGGGCCGGCCTGAAACGCCGGCGGCCTGGATGGCAGAAGCACTCATCATGGAAGCCTGCCGTGCACCGGACTGTGCGGCGGCAGACACTGGGACGCCTTGCTCGGCGTCAGCCGGCCAACGCCGCCGGCGCGGGTTTGCGGCCCTTGCCTGCGCGCGCCGGCGGCAGGCACAGTCCGCAGACGTAGCGGTGGCGCGCATCGTCGGCCTGCACGACATACTCGCCCCGGCAGTCCCTGCAGCGCGCCAGCCGCAGCATGCCGCGCTCATAGAAGCGCACCAGCGTCCAGGCGCGGGTAAAGCTCAGCTGCGAGGCCTCGCCGGTGGCGCACAGCTGTTCGCGGTACATGCGGTAGCTGGACAAGACCGCGCGGATTCCGTCCAGGATGCCGCGGCTGGTCATGAAGCGGTAGGCGCCAAGCAGCATCGAGGCATGGGCATTCGGGCGCCAGGAGACAAACCAGTCCGTGGAGAACGGCAGCATGCCCTTGGGCGGCGACACGCCGCACAGTTCCTTGTACAGCCGGATCAGGCGCACGCGTGGCAGCGACACTTCGGACTCCAGCACCTGCAGGCGGGCGCCCAGGCCGATCATCTCGATCGCCAGGCGGATCTGCTCAACATCCTGCAGCATGCTCTTGCCGCCAAGCGGGGTCCTGGCGCGCGGAACCGGGGCCGGTGAGCCGGCCACAGCCGTGCCGGCGATATCGTGTACATCCATTGGTCTCCTCCTGGAGATATATCGGAAATGGGCGCGGGCAAAGTGCCGGTTGCTGATCCGGCTTGCCCGGGCCTGTCACCGATAATCATGACCCGGCGTGTCACCGTGCGCGGCACGGTTTCTCTCGGGTCCGGGGCTCAGGTTTCTCGTAGTCGAGGAGGATTTTTGGATCGATCGGGGCGTTATAACCATGACATGCATCAACAATCATATTTCCGCGATTATTGTGTGTCAGGTACGGCGCCTGGATTTGACCGTCCTTATCCTGGTGTAGGAGAAGTGCCCGCACGCTATCGGACTGACGCCGATTTCATTGGCAGGCCCATGGACTACGCTGCAAGAAGACCAACGACGGAGCGATCCATGGCTGCGAACTTCCTGATCAGGCAGACGGCGCAAGGCTGGGAACTGGCGGTCGAAAGTGCCCGCAAGGGCCTGGTGCACTGCGAGGATCGCGAAATCGCCGTCAGTATCGGCATGGCTGCGGCCAGGCGGCGTGGCGTCGCGCTGATCGTGCAGGAGGAAGAGGGCGGCAATAACACCCCGAGCGGCATCACACCACTGGCTGCCTGAACGGGCCCGCCCCGCCCGATAGCGCGGTACGGCACCTAGCGTGCCATCAGAACACCCCAAGCCCCAATCCCGCTGCCAACCCCTCACCCAACTCCCCGCAACGCGCCAGGTCCCCGGCTTCGATCTGCTTGGGCGCAAGGATGCGCTCCGGTGTCTGCGCATGCGTACAGACGATCAGCCCCGGCGCCACGGCGTTGAGCCGCCAGCCAGTGGCGATGCGCTCGATCTGGCGCAGCGCATTCTGGCCATCGCTGCCGGCGCAGATCATGGTGGCGTAGGGGCGGCCGTTGATGCGGTCCAGCGCGGCGTAATAGCAGCGGTCGAAGAAGTCCTTCATCATCCCTGCCATGGCGGCCAGGTTCTCCGGCGTGGCGAAGAGATAGCCGTCGGCGGCAAGGACATCGTACGGGCCGGCCTCGGCAGCGGTCTTGAGCACGACCTTGACGCCGGGCTGCTGGCGGGCCGCGCCAGCGGCGGCCTCGGCCATCTGCCGGGTGCCTCCGGTCATGGTGTGATAGACGATCAGCAGCGTTTTCATGCTTGCGTGTGGGCTGTGTGCCGTACGTTGAAGACTGTATCACGCAGGCCGGCGACGACACTTATCGTAGAATCCGGGGCAGCCATCCTGCGCGCCCGGCGCACGTGCCACCCCTTCATGCCGAAAGCCAAAGCCCCCGCCCTTGACCGCTCCGCCAGCGAGCAGGCCATCCAGTTGCTGGATGCCGCCACCGATCATGTTCTCGCCAATGGCTTGGGCGATCTGTCTTTGCGCAGCGTGGCGGACGCGCTCGGCACGAGCCACCGCATGCTGATCTACTACTTCGGCTCCGGGGATGGCTTCTGGCAGGCACTGTTGCATCGCATCCGCCATGCCGAGCAGGCCGCCCGCGAGCGCATGATGGTGGAAGGCATGGCTCCCGAAGCCGCGATGGAGGCGGCGTGGGAGCGCTATTCCGCCCCAGGCTACCTGCCGATCATGCAGCTGATGTTCGAGATCTACGGCAAGGCCATCCGCGACCGCGAGCGCTTCAGCGGCTTTCTGGAGGACGTCGTCGGCAGCTGGACAACCACGCTGGCGGCACGCCTGCAGCGCGACCTCGGTCTTGGCGCTGCCGAGGCCGGGCTGCGCGCGCGGGTGGAACTTGCCACCATGCGCGGGCTGCTGCTGGACCTGGTCACCACGGGTGACCGCAAGGGCACGACGGCCGCGCTGAAGTACTTCGCCGCCAGGATGGCGGCGCTTCCCCAAACCGGCAAGTAACGGCTTTTTTCCCCGGAAATCCGCGTAAACCCCGATTTTTTCCATTCGTGTACCACATGGTACATTGCATCCCACGCCTTGCGGACGAGGCGAATCGTGGCAAACCAACAGGGTGCAATATGGATCGGCGACAACTACTGGCCTGGGTGGCCGGGACTGCGGTGGCGATGGCGCTGCCAGGGATCGGGCAGGCGCAAACCTTCCCTTCGAAGCCAGTGCGGCTGGTGGTGCCGCAGGCCGGCGGCACCGGCAATGATGTGCTGGCGCGCGCGCTTGCGGAAAAGCTCAGTCGTGCCTGGAACCAGCCGGTGGTGGTGGAGAACAAGCCCGGGGCCAACGGGACGCTGGCGATCAGCTATGTGATCGGGCAGCCCGCCGATGGCTACACGCTGTTCTTCGCCGGCGTTTCCAACCTGAGCTTCAATCCCTTCCTGTATCCGAAGCTGCCCTATAACCCGGGTCGGGACCTGACTGGCGTGGCGATGCTCGCCAACTCGCCCTTTGTCTTTGTCGCGGCGCCGTCGCTCAAGGCCGATACGTTCCCGGATTTCGTGCGGATGGCCAAGGCTCGCCCCGGCGAGATCAGCTTCGCGTCGGGCGGCATCGGCAACTCCACCCACCTGGCGATGGAACTGGTCGCGCAACGCACCGGAGTCCGGCTGCAGCACGTGCCGTTCAATGGCAGCGGCGGCTCGACCAGCCTGATGAACGGGCAGACCCCGGTGATGATGAATGTGCTCGCGGGCGTGCAGCCTTACATCGCCGGCAAGAAGCTGATACCGCTGGCGGTCACCGGCGACAAGCGGCAGCCAGCCTTGCCCGCGGTGCCCACCTTCAAGGAGCTTGGCTATGACGTGCAGGTACCCGGGTGGTACGCGATCGTGGCCCGCGCAGGCACGCCCGCAGGCGTCATCCGCAAGGTCAATGCCGACATCAACCAGATCCTGGACGACCCGCAATTCCAGGGGAAGCTTGCCTTCCAGTTCCTGGATGCAATCAAGGGGCCGCCGACCGAGGTGGAGCGCTACATGAAGCGCGACGCCGATACCTGGGGCCCGATCATCCGCAACCTTGCCATTTCTCTCTGAGGACCGCTGCCATGGCACATCTCACCAAGGCCGTGCACGATTATCGCCTGGCGGCGATGCACAGGCTGATGGACAAGCTGCGCGTCGACGCGCTGGTGTTCGGCACGCCTGACTTCTTCCAGTACGCCACCAATTTCCAGCTCGATGTCTGGCCGTGGGAGCGCCCGGTGTTCGTGGTGGTGCCGCGCAATGGCGACACCTTCGCGGTCATGAACGAGCTGTCGACCAACCATATGCGCTTTGCGACGGAGAAGGGCACGGTCTGGCTTGCCGATGTCACCTACTACGCCGAGCATCCCCGTGTCTCGAACCGCCTGCCGCTGCCGGCGCAGCTGCCGGAAGTGGTTGCTGCGCTGCTGGGTGCCAGGGGGCTCGGCATGTCGCGGATTGCGGTCGACGTCCAGCATCCGATCCTGGCCGGTGCGCAGCGCTACCTGCCTGAACTCACGCTGCGGCCCGCCATGGCGGAGATGCGCAGCCTGCGCTGGGTCAAGCATGCGGAGGAGCTGCAGGTCATGCGCGAGCTAGGTGCGCTGACGGACTGGGTGCAGGATCGCTACCGCGAGAACTTCCGGCCAGGGCGGCTGGTGCAGGAGCTTGACCACGCCATGGCGGCGCTGATGTCGGAGGAGGCGGCGCGGCGCTTTCCGGGGGAGGACTTCGACATCCTCAAATGCTGGACGCTGACCGGGCCCGCTTCGGCATCGCCGCATGGCGATGGCGCCGGATGCGGCGCACGGATTTCCGCCGGCGACACCATCGTCAACCTGGTGCTGCCGCGCCTGAACGGGCTTTATGTCGAGAACGAGCGCACCTGGTTTTGCGGCCGGCCCGGCGACGAGCAGGCGCGGCTCTACCAGGTTGCGGCAAAGGCCACCGACGCCGCCGTTGCCGCGGCGGTGGTGGGCAAGCGCGTCTGCGACATGGATGCGGCCGCGCAGGCTGTGATCGAGCAGGCCGGCTGCGGGGACTACGTGTTCCATCGCACCGGCCACGCGGTCGGGCTGATGCTGCACGAATACCCGGAGGACATGGCATTCAATACCCGCCCGCTGCTTGCGGGAGAGGTGTATTCGGCGGAGCCGGGCCTCTATGTCTACGGCCTGGGCGGCTTCCGGCTGGACGATACCGTGGTGGTTGGCGACCAGCCGGAAGTCATCATCAAGACGCCGAAGACGCTGGAATACGCCACCGTGGACTAGGCGCCTGCCGCGTAGCTCAGTCGAGCGTCACCCCCGTATCCGCCGTCAGCTTGAGCACCACCGGCAGGTACGCCTTGTACGCCGCCTCCGCCTGTGCCGGCGTATTGCCGAGCGGTTCCGCGCCCATGTCCACGATGCGCCGCTGCATGTCGGCGCTGGCGACCAGGCTGGCGGTCTCGCGGCCCAGGCGGTCGATGATGTCCTGCGGTGTCTTCGCGGGCGCCATCAGCGTGATCGGGCCGGTCAGCCGGAACGGTTCGTCGGCGTAGCCGGCCTCGGCGAAGGTCGGCACGTCTGGCAGGCCCTGTGCGCGGCGCGTGCCGGTGACCGCGAGGGGTCGCAGCTTGCCGGTGGCGAAGTGTTGCTTGAGCGCGGTCACGGAGCCCACCGTCACGTTGACCTGGCCGGCGAGCAGGTCGGTCACCATCGGCCCTTCGCCGCGGTAGGGCACATGCAGCATGTCAGCCTGGTACTGCCTGGCGAGGTAGGTCTGGATCGTATGCGGCTGCGTGCCCGCGCCCCACGACCCCATGCGCAGCTTGCCCGGCGATGCCTTGGCATAGGCCAGCAGTTCGGCAACGGTCCTGGCCGGCACGCTGCTGTTGACCGCCAGCACGGTGCGCGCGGTGGCGATGTCGGAGATCGGGCGCAGCTCAGTGCGCGGATCGTAGGGCAGCTTCTTGTACAGCGCCAGGTTGGACGTGATCGGGCCGGGAATGGTCATCAGCAGCGTATAGCCGTCAGGCGCCGACTTGGCGACGTAGTCGGTGCCGATGATGCCGCCGGCACCGCCCTTGTTCTCCACCACCACCGTCTTGCCGAGCTGGCGCGACAGGCCATCGCCGATGGCGCGCGCCAGCGTGTCGGTCAGCCCGCCCGGCGGGTAGGCGACGATCAGGTGGATGGGCTTGGCCGGGTAGGCGCCCTGTGCGCCGGCCGGGGCGGGCGCGGCGGCCAGGGCCAGCACGGTGAGCAGGGGCAGGGCGGCTTGCAGCAGCGGGCCGCGCAGCAGGGGGGCAGCGGTCATCATGACGGCGTTGTCTCCTTGGGATGAATGGTCACGTATTGCTCTACGTCGAAGGGAAGGTCTCACTCCAGCCTGATGCCGCGCGCCTTGATCAGCTTGCCCCATTTTCCGATCTCCTGGTCGATGAAGGCGGAAAACGCGCTGCCCGGCTCCGGCTGCGGCTCGAGCCCCAGCCCCAGCAGCTTCTTGCGGATCTCGGCATCGGCCAGCACGGCCGATGCCTCGCGGTTCAGGCGCTCGGAGACGGCGGGCGGCGTGCCGGCCGGCGCGACCAGGCCGAACCAGCCGTAGCCGACCATGCCCGGGTAACCCTGCTCGGCAAAGGTGGGCGCATCCGGATAGACCGGCGAACGCTGCTCCGAGGCCACTGCCAGCACGCGCAGCTTGCCGGCCTTGATAAAGGGCAGCGCCGAGGTGATGGCGGTCAGGGTGGCGTCCGCGCGGCCGGCCAGCAGTTCGGTATAGGCGGTGGCGTCGCCGCGGTAATGGACATTCAGCAGCTTGAACTTGCCGACCTGCCCGAATAGCTCGGCGGTCAGGTGCGGGCCGGAGCCTGCGCCCGGGGAGGCCAGCGTCACGCCATCCGGCTTGTCCCGGGCCATGCGCACGAAGTCGGCAACGGTGCGAGCCGGCGAGCTGGCATTGACGATCAGGAAGACCGGGCCCAGCACGCGCGGCCCCACCGGCACGAAGTCCTTGTGGACGTCGTAGCGCTGGGCGATACCTGCCGCGGTATTGATGGCGAAGGGCGCGGCGGCCCACAGCAGGGTGTAGCCGTCCGGCGCGGCATGGGCCACCTGCTCGGTGGCCAGCCGCGTGCCGGCGCCAGGCTTGTTCTCCACCACCACCTGCTGGCCCAGCTTGTGGCCAAGTGCCTCGGCAAGGATGCGGGCAGAGATGTCATTGGAGCCGCCGGCGCCATATGGCGACACCAGCTTGACCGGCCGCGACGGATAGGCTTGCGCCTGCGCCGGGCTGGCCAGGCACAGCATCGCCAGGCCGGCCGTCAGCACGGCCCGGGCGAAGATTGAGGTCCGATTCATGATGCTTCCTTCATGCGGCGGATGGGTGGATAGCTGAAGCTGCGTTCCAGGTGCGTGGCGCCGGGCACGTAGAGGCGCAACGCTACATAGAACGGCTCAGCGGGGGCCGGCAGCCAGTTGCCGGCGAGGGCGTTCTCCGTAGGTGGCTGCGCGCCCAGCACGATGCGCAGGCTGCCATCGGGCGCCGGGCGCAGGGCCGGCGAGCGGTCGCCCAGCGAGTAGCGCTGCAGGGAGTTCTCGACCAGCATGCAGTCCGATTTACGGTACATGGTCAGCGACCAGAATGCGCCCACCTGGGGTAGTCCTTGCCGGGGAAACACCAGTTCATACTGGCGCCTGCCGTCCAGCGGCAAGCCGTCGCCATCGCAATCGGCCATCAGGTACATGGCTTCCTCAACGCCCAGCGCACCGATGTAGTTGCGCGCCACTTCGGCGCGCAGGGCGTAGTGGGTGCCGAACGAGGTGCGGATTTCCACCGGCAGGAACCAGCCGCCGCCCAGCGCGGAGGCCCTGGGCGCGGCCAGTTCCGCGTCGACCTGCGTCAGCGCGGTGGCCAGTGCCGCGCGCTGCTCTTCGGTCAGCGGCGCATTGCTGCCGATGCCGGCCCGGGCAAAGCTGCGGACCAGTTCCGCTTCGGCGGCGGGTGGCGGGTTCTCGCGCAGCATGCGGGTGACGACGGCGGCGTAGCGGTCGGGATCGGCCGGCCGCTCGGCGGCTTGCATGCCCGCATCGAATACGGTTGCTGCGCTGGTGCCGTCTGGCCGGCGCAGGCGGATGCCGTCCTGCAGGGCATGTGCACCCGGCAAATCGGCTTCGCCATCGGCCAGGATGCGGCCGATGATCCAGGCCGCGTTGGTGGGGCAGGGCAGCGGCGTTGCGCCGGCTGGCACCTCGCCCCGCCAGGCTGGCCCATGCAGCAGCCAGGTGCCGCCTTGCGTGCCGGTGGTGCGGGTGCCGATATAGCCGAACGGGTTGGTATAGGCGTCGAGCAGGCCTAGCACGTAGTAGCGGCCGTGGCAGTCGGGCACGTCGAGCAGCAGCGGGCCGCCGGACAGGTCGAGCCACGCATTGGTGTAGAGCGTGTCGTTGTTCGGCGTGACGACCTGCCGGTGCTGCGGGCCGAGCAGCGCGCGCACGTGCGTGACGGTGTTGATCCAGCGCTGCGTGGAATCGGGCCCGTCGCCGGCGAAGACCCCGGCGCCATCGCGCCGCGGGCAGGTGGCGGCGCGCATGCGCGCCATCTCGTACAGCGGCAGCGTGTAGCGCACCGCGTCGCACGCCAGCGTGCCGAGCAGGTTGTCGTGGTGTTCCATGGCGCGCTCCATCAGGCAACGCGCCGCAAGGGCGGGATCACGTAGCCGCCGGCCATGAAGCCATCGGTCGGGTGGTAGAGCCGCAGGATCAGGTAGAACGGGCCGTCCGGTGCCGGCAGCCAGTTGTCCTGCGCCCGCGTGGGGCGCTGGTGCGAGATGGTCAGCGTGAGGCCACCGTCGGCATCGTATTGCAGACCGGGGCTGCGGTCGCCCAGCGCATAGCGCCCGATGGCGTTGTCGGTGAAGAAGCGGTCGGCGCCGTAGAGCGAGACCGACCAGAACGCCTGCGCCGGCGGCAGGTGTCCCGCGGGAAAGTGCAGGGCGTAGGTGTGGCGGCCGTGCAGCGGTTCGCCATCGGCGTCGTAGTCGGCAGCGGCATAGACGGCCTCGTCGGCGCGCAGTGCGCCCAGGCCCTTCATCGCGGTGACCGCGCGCTGCATCCAGTCGTCGCCATAGCGGCCCAGCAGCAGGCTGTAGGTCCAGCTCTTGCGCGCATGGCTGCGGGTGTTGGCTTCGATCAGGGCCATGCCTTCGTGCCAGGCGCGGACCAGGCCCTGTTGCACCGCAGGCCGCAGCGCACCCACATCGACGGCGTCGCCGGCGCGGATGCCGCATTTGCGCAGCAGCGACAGCAGGCCGGCGGCGGAAGGCTCGGCGGGATACTCGCGCAGGGCGTTGAAGATGTTGGCGAAGAAGTCCAGCGCGGGCTCGCCGCCCTCCTGCCAGTCGCGCACGCAGGCGGGCTGCATCCTGGTGCCGCCGGACAGGCGGAAACCGTTCTCGAAGGCGCTCGCCGCCGGCAGGTCGTCGGCACCGGTCACCAGCACGCGGCCCAGCAGCCAGACCAGTGAGGTGGGGCAGCGCACCACGCGGTCGCCTTCGGCGTGCTGCCCGGGGCCGGCCAGCACGATGTCGGCGCCGGCCGCGGGCACGTTGCGCGGGCCCAGGTTCTCGAAGTTGTTGGTCCAGGCGTCCAGCAACTCCACCACGTAATAGCGGCTGGCATCCGGCAGCGCCGGCACGTGCAGCGTGACCGGGCCGTCGGCCAGGTTGGCCCAGGCGCAGAAGTAGAGCAGGTCATTGGCCGGGGTGACGATGTCGCGGTCCTTGTGCGTCCACTGGTGGGTGCTGGCCGACAGCACGTTGACGGGGGCACGGCCGTAGCCCGTGGCCTGCGCTACTGAGGTCTGCAGCCGGCAGGTGCGCAGGCTTTCAAACAGCGGATAGGTGGCGAGCACCAGCGGCAACGCCGCCGCGGCGGTGAGGGCTTCCTGGGGCGTGTCGATGGGTGCGCCGGCAAGGAAGGGCGCAGCGGGTTGGTTCATGGCGTTGTCTCCGTCGGGTTTTGCTTTACTCGTTGATGCCGTCCCCGGCATGCAGCGTGACCACGGCATCGGCCGCGACCACGCCCTGGGCGGTGACGATCAGCGGATTGATCTCCAGCGTGTCCAGCCGCGGCCCGAGTGCGGCGGCGGCCTGCGACACGCGCACCAGCACTTCGGCCACGGCATCGGCGTCGACTGCGGGATGGCCGCGATGGCCGCACAGCAGCGCTTCGGCACGGCTTGCGCGCAGCATGGTGCAGGCGCGGGCATGGGTCAGCGGGGCCAGGCCGAACGCGGTCTGCCGGAAGATCTCAACTGCCGTGCCGCCGATGCCGGCCAGCGCTACCAGCCCGAAGACCGGGTCACGCCGCACGCCCACCATCAGTTCGCCCCAGCCGCGCACCATGCCGGCGACCAGCGCGCCGTCGAAGCGCGCCGGGCTGCCGTGGTTGGTAGCGGCGGCCTGCACCTGCGCAAACGCCGCACGCACCGCCTGCGCATCGGCCACGTTCAGCACCACGCCGCCTACGTCGCTCTTGTGCAGGATGTCGGGCGAACACAGCTTGACGGCAACCGGGTAGCCGATGCCTTCGGCGATGCGCACGGCCTCGTCGGCATCGCGCGCCAGTCCGTGGGGTGCGGTGGGGATGCCGCAGGCGTTGAGCCACTGCATGGCATCGAACTCGGACAGCGACGTGGTGTCGCGCGGGAGGTCCGGCGCAGCCAGGGCCGCGGCAGCTACGGCGGGCTTCGCTTGTGCTGCCGCTGCCTGCGCGGCGGCGCGGGCCAGCACGGCCACGGCCTGCACCGCGTGGGCGGGTTCGCGGAAGACCAGCGCGCCGCGCGCTTCGAGCCAGCGGCGCTTTTCGTCATCGACCAGCCCGCTGAACAGCAGCGGCGCCGCGGTGCCGCTGCGGTGCAGGGTCTCGACAGCTTCCTGCAGGCCAGGCCAGATGCGCGGCGCACCAACGCCGCCCGCCAGGAAGGCGACGACACTGCCGTAGTCGGGGCTTTGCGCCGCGGCGGCAATCGCGTCCAGCAGCACTTCCGGCTGCGCCACGATCTGCCCGGTGACATCGATGGGATTGGCCGTGCTGGCAAAGGGGATGGCGCTGCGCAGCGCCGTGGCCGCGGCTTCCGGCATGGGCGGCAGGGGCAGGTCCAGCGCCTCGGCCTGGTCGGCCATCATGATGCCGACGCCGCCCGAAACCGTGACCAATGCGACCGGCGTGACGGCGCTTTCCGGCTCTTTCGCCGAGGGCTGCCAGCGCGTCGGCCGGCGCCCGCGCGAGAGCACGTAGCCCAGCCGGAAGAAGTCATCCAGCGTATGGGCGCGGAATACGCCGTACTCGTCGAAGACCGCCTGGTAGACGGCGTCCTCGCCGGCCAGGCTGGCCGTGTGCGATTGCGCGGAGCGGGCCCCGGCCTCGGTGGTGCCGACCTTGGTCACCACCACCGGCTTGCCCGCGGCACGCGCCGCCGCCAGCGCGCGGCGCAGGCGGGTGCCGTCGCGGCAGCCTTCCAGGTAGGCCAGGATCACGCGGGTGGCGTCGTCGTGCGCCAGCCATTCGATCACGTCGGCCACGTGCAGGCCGGCTTCGTTGCCGGTGGTGACCCAGTGGCTCAGCCCCAGCGATGCCTCGCGCGCCAGCCCAAAGGCATAGGCGCCGAAGGCGCCGCTCTGGCTGACCAGCCCGACATCGCCCAGCGGCGGCAGCCCGCTCAGCGGCATCGGCGAGAAGGTGGCAAAGACGCGCTCGCGCAGGTTCATCGCGCCCAGGCAGTTGGGCCCCAGCAGCGTGATGCCGTGCGCTTGCGCCAGGGCCGCCAGCTCCGCCTGCTTGGCGATGCCGTCGCCGCCGGTTTCAGCAAAGCCCGAAGTGAAGAACACCGCGGCGCGCGTGCCGTTGCGCGCCAGCTGGCGCATGGCGTTCAGGCTGGCACTGACCGGCAGCGCCACGATGGCGAGGTCGGCCGGTGTGTCCAGCGCATCCAGCGAGGGCACCGCAGCCAGCCCCTGTACTTCACGCGCCGTGGCATGCACGGGAATGATGCGGCCGGCGTAGCCCAGTTCGCTCAGCAGCCGCACCGGCATGCCGCCCACCTTGTCGGGCTGGGTGGAGGCGCCGATCACGGCGATGGTGCGCGGCTGCAACAGGGCGCAGAGGTCTGGCATCGCTTGTCTCCGTATGCGTGCGCCATGACTTCCAAGACGGCGCAGCGAATCTTGTCATTGGTGTGTCCGAGCATGTTGTCATGACATGTTATGATGAGTCAATGTTGTTATGATAAGTAGAAGCCCGCATCGGACATGCCGTGAACACCATCAATCTCGTGACAACAAGCTCCCTGCCTCGCTTCAAGCAGATCGAAGGCGCGCTGCGCCAGCGCATCATCAACAACGAATGGACTCCGGGCATCAAGCTGCCGTCCGAGTCTGAGCTGATGGCTGAATTCGGCGTCAGCCGCATCACCGTGCGCCAGTCGCTGGCATCGCTGCTCGCCGAAGGGCTGATCGAGACGGTGCATGGCAAGGGCAGCTTTGTCAGCCGTCCGGCGGGGCAGGCGGACCTGGGGCCGTTGACTGGCTTTTTCGACTACATGCGCGCGCGCGGGCACGAAGCGCACGGCAAGGTGCTGTCGACGCGGCTGATCGCGGCGCCGGCCATCGCCACCGATGCGCTGCGCCTGCCGCCGGGAACCAGGCTGCTGTGCGTGACCATGCTCAAGTCAGTGGCCGGCGCGCCGGTGGCGGTCGGCATGACGATGGCGCCCGAACCCCTGATGCGCGCGATCCTGGAGCACGACCTGGAAAACCACGATGCCCTGATGATCGTGGAAGCCCGCCTGGGTTATCGCCTCAAGTACCTGCATACGGAGAGCGCAGCAATCCCTGCCAATGCGGAAACCGCGCGCCGGCTCAAGGTGGCGCCGGGCGAGCCGCTGCTGCGCATCCGGTTCACGCCGCACGACATCGACGACAAGCCGCTGGCTTACTCCGAATTCATGTTTCGTGGCGACAAGTTCACCTACAAGGCCTGCGTGCGGCGCTAGCGCCGCCTGGCAGTGGCGCCGGGGGAACTTTTGTGCCGGTGCCGTGGCCTGAACGGCATCGGCGCTGGCGTTAGAATGTGGCGCCCAGTTCTGCCCCAGCCCAGGAGTCCAAGATGCTTTCGCCGCTTTTCCCGCGTTCCCTGTCCACCGCGCTGGTGATGGCGTTGTCGGTCACGTGCGCGTCGGCGGCGCTGGCCGCCGGGCAGGATGAAGCGCCAAAGCCGCGCGGCAAGGACGAGGCCCCGGAGGCCCCGGTCGCCTGCATGAAGGCGGTCAAGGCAGCGCTGCCCAATCCCGCCAGCTTCAAGTGGGTCGGCGGCAAGACCCGCAAGGTGGCCGAAGACGCCTACAGCGTGGTGGCCGACGTCGAATACCTGGCGCAGGACGGCGCCGTGCGCAAGGCCAAGGTCCAGTGCGACGTGCTGCGCGCCCCGGGCAACCAGTTCGTGGTGCCCAAGGTCAGGCTGCCGCAGCACTAGGGCCTGCCTGGCACTAGCAAGCCGGCATCCGCTCGAATGCCTGCAACGAAGAATCGATGGCGTCCCACGCCGGCCCGCGCACGCTGTAGGTGAGTACCTGCGGCATGAAGCGGTCCGGGTCGTCCAGGCTGCCCGCGTGGACCGCGATCAGCTCCGGCATTGCGGCAAAGCGCAGGAAGACCGGCGTGCCGCACGCCGGGCAGAAGGCGTGGACCTTCACGTTGCCGCTGTCGCCCGCGACCTCCCAGTGCGTCGCCTCGCCGGTGATGGTCATCTCGGCGCGCGCGGGAAAAGTCAGGTAGGAGCCATGCCCGGTGCCGCTGCGCCGCTGGCAGTCGCGGCACTGGCAGTGGTTCTGGAAGACGGGCGCGTGCCTGGTTGCGTAGCGAATCGCGCCGCACGCGCATCCGCCGGTGTAGGGCTGGGTCATGAGCAACTCCCGGTTCAGGCCGCCTTCGGCTTGGCGAAGACATCGATGCCTTGCCCGGTTTCCAGCAGGGATTTCAGGCTGGAAAGGACGATCGGCCAGCCCTGCTTGACGCCCTTGGCCATCCCGCTGCCGGCCTCCAGTTCGTCGTGGGTGACGGTCAGCCGGACCATCTCCTCGTATGCCTCGATGTCGAAGCTCACGCGGCTGTAGCTGGCAGGATCGGCGGCCTGCGAGGGGCTCGCCCACGTGATGACCAGGCGCGCCGGCGGCGCGGCCTCGACGACCTTGCCGACCACCTGGACCAGGCGCTGCTCGTTGGCGCGCACGTGCTCCCAGGCCGATCCGGGCTTCCAGTCGGAGACGTTCTCGTGGCCCCAGTAGCGCCGCGCGATCTCCGGCTTCGTGATGGCCTCGAACACCTTTTCCGGCGTCGAGCGGATGTAGGTCACATAAACGAAGCTGGTTTTCTCCTGGGTCATTGCGGATCTCCTTCGAGTTCGTTCTTCAGGTCGTGCAGCAGGCTGAGCCGCTGACGTTCGAATTTCCGCACCCAGCGCTCGTAGACCTCGTGCAGCGGCACCGGGTTGATGAAATGCAGCTTCTCCCGGCCACGCCGGACCGTGCTCACCAGATTGGCCGCCTCGAGGATCCCGATGTGCTGGGTGGCCGATTGCCGCGCCATGTTCAGGTGCTCGCAGAGCTCGCCCAGCGTCTGCCCGTTCCTCTCGTACAGCAGGTCGAGCAGCTTTCTGCGTGTCGGGTCGCCCAGCGCCTTGAAAACCTTGTCAGCGTCCATCCGGTCCGTTGTGTTTGTGCGTGAGGGGAGTATATGCAGGTAAATACCTGCATGTCAATCAGCGCATCGCTCTGCGTGCGGCGCGGTTGTTGGCTTGAAGCGATGCGGTGGCAGGCCAACGCAGCGCAGTAGATCGCAGACAAAAGTGGACGCCGTCCATTTCATTTGCTAGGCTATGTGTACGGCATCCACAAACGTTCGTGGATGCAACCCAAGGAGACCGCGAATGAAGACCGAAGCGCAGAAGGAGCACCGCTGGCTGCAACGGCTGGTGGGCAACTGGATCGCCGAAGGCGAGGCATCGATGGGGCCGGACCAGCCAGTGCAGAAGTGGGAGATCCCCGAGCGCGTGAGCAGCGTCGGCGACGTCTGGGTCCAGTGCGTGACGCAGGGGGACATGCCCGGCTGCGGCCCGTCCACCACGGTCATGACGCTGGGCTACGATCCTGCCCGCAAGCATTTCGTCGGGACCTTCATCGGCTCGATGATGACCCACCTGTGGATCTATGAAGGCGACCTCGATACCGGCGGCCAGCAACTGACGCTGCGTGCCGAGGGGCCGGATTGCTCCGGCAATGGCCGCATGGCCCAGTACCGCGACGTGATCACCTTCACCGACGACGACCACCGCACGCTGACGTCCTACATGCTGGGCGAGAACGGCGAGTGGACCCAGTTCATGAACGCCGGCTATCGCCGCCAGCGTTAAGCCTGGCGGCGCAGTGCCGCGAGCCGTGCCAGCCGGCCGCGCGGGCCGGGCGGATCGTCGTGCGGGTGCGCGGCGCCGCCCCCGGCATGGCGCCGGCGGCGCAGCACCAGCAGCAGCGACGCCGGCACCAGCAGCACCAGCGCCAGCAAGGCGAACGTGAACAGGCCCGGATCGCGCGCCGCGGCGGCGACCCGGTTCACCAGGCAGGCAGCGACCACGATGCCGGGCAGCATGCCCAGCGCGGTGCCGACCAGGCAGTCGCGCAGGCTGATGCGCGATGCGCCGATCACCAGGTTGACCAGCGCGAACGGTGCAATCGGTACCAGCCGCAGCACCACCATTGCCACCACCCCGTGTTTGCCCAGCTGGTGGCTGACCCGGTTCAGCCGCCTGCCGCCAAAGCGGCGCACGGCATTGCGCCCCAGCAAGCGGCCGGCCAGGTAGCCTGCGACGGTGCTCAGCACGGTGCCGCACAGCGCCAGCGCGGCGCCGTAGAGCGGGCCGAATATGACCACGGTCAGCAGGATCAGCAGCGTCACCGGCAGCATTGTCACCGCGCCGGCCAGGTAGACGCCCATCATCGCCAGCGGTGCCAGCGGCATCTCGTCCAGCTGCTCGACCACGCCGAGCAGTGCGCGGAAGTCCGCCCATTCGCGCAGCGGCGTATGGCGCCACGCAAATGCCAGCCCCGCCAGCAGCAGCGCCAGCACCACCATCATCCCGACGCGCCCGAGCACGCGCGGGCGTGCCTCATGGCTGACGAACTCGGCCAGCACCTGGTCGCTGTCGATCGGCTCGATCGGGTCCAGCAGGTTGGCCGCCGGCGAAGCGGCATCGACATCGTCCGGCAACGGCGGCTCGTAGGCTTCCAGCGAGCGCCCGTCCGCGCGCTGCAGGTTGCGGATGGCCGCAAGCACGCTGCGGGTGGCGGCGACCTCGGCCTGGAAGGTTTCAGGTGCCACATCCAGGTGCTCGCCTAGCAGCCGTGCGCGCATGCCGGCAATGGCCGCCTGCACGCGCGCGTCGCCGCCCGACATCACCACGACATTGCACTCGGTATCCAGCCCCAGCGAGCGGTTGCTGAGGTTGGACGAGCCGATGGTGATGAGATCGTCGTCGATCACCGTGACCTTGCTATGCACATTGACGCATTCGGGCATCAGGCCGGGAATCGACGGGCAGTACAGGCAGAAGCGTTCGTGCGTGTCGGCCGCGCGCAGGCGGCGGTACAGGCGCGCGCGCAGCACGCCCATGCTGTGCGCTTCCAGCCAGCCGCTCTCGTTGCGTCTCGACACCAGCACGATATCGGGGCCATCCTCGTGCCCCAGCCGTGCCTCCAGCGCGTTGGCGATCTCGCGCGAGCTGAAGTACTGGTTCTCCATGTAGATGCTGTGCCGGGCCGAGGCGATGGCATCGTGCAGCAGCATGCGGATCTCGCTGACACCGGGCTCGTCCTCGCACATGGGCATGGTGCGGGCGATGGCGACGCGCACATCGGTCAGTTCCGGTGCCAGGCCTGGCGGCCACGGGTCTGACGAGGTGGCCGCAACCGGGCGCGGCTCGCTGCCGCTGGCGCGCAGCCAGCGCGCCGCGCACAGGGTGCCCAGCGCCGCCGCGGCGGGGCCGTCGAGCGCGCACTGCACGTCATGGAAGGGCGGGTAGGGCTTGCCTTCGGCCATGCGCAGCGGCGCGCCGGGGGCATGGTGGTTGTCGTCCCAGCGGCGCAGCGTCAGGTCCAGCCCGCCGACAAAGGCGAGCTTGTTGTCGATCACCACTACCTTCTGGTGGTGCGAGGCGCCGGGGGGATGGTTGCCGTCAAGCCGGAACGACAGGTGCCGGTGCGCCTGCCAGTGCGCGCTGGCCGACGGCAGCCACTCGCGCTCCATCGCCATCACCATGGCGTAGTCCCAGCTGAGGATATAGATGCGCAGTTCGGGGCGCTGGTCCGCCAGCGCGCACAGGAAGTCGCGCAGGCCCGCTGGCAGGCCGTCCTGTGCGCCCTGTGGCACCAGTTCCATGCGGCTGTCGATATCCCAGCCCAGGATGAAGATGGTGTGCTCGGCGCGCGGCAGCGCTTCGCGCAACGCGCGGAAGTAGGCGTCGGCGTCGACCAGCATGGCAAAGCGCTGGCAGGGCTCGACGCGCCAGCAGTTGCGCCCCGGCTCCGGCGTAAAGGCGGCCGGGGCCTGGCGATCATGCGGAGGGCCAGTGGCGGGAGACGCGGTGGTGCCGGGCGGGTTGCGTTGCCTCATGTCGCACGCTTCGGGGAGGTTCAGCCAGAAACGTCGCGCAAGTTCCGTACCGGTGCGGCAAGTGGGCTGGCCCAGGCGTGCAGGCGGTGCCCCGGGGGACAAGGGCGAGCCGTGGGCGGCTCAGGCGCGTGTGCGCTTTACCTGCCTTTGTAAGAACGGCATGCCGGCGCGGGCGGGTCGGAAGACCCCGGCATGCGGCGAAGACGCTACGACGGATGGCCGCGCCGCAGCGCCGTGGGGCGCGCAATGCCCCAGACATCCAGCAGCGGCTCGAAATGCGGTTTGCTTTCGCGCGGTGCCGGTGCCACGCGGCGCGGCGGCGGCAAGGGCCGGCCGGTCAGCACTAGCGGGGTATCGGCCTCTGCCGGCGATTCAGGCTCGCCGGCGTAGGCCACTACGCCCATCTGGCGGGCGGACTTCAGCGCGCGCGTCAGTTCCGCGGCGTTAAGGCGGCTGGCGGCGGCAAGCTGGTGCCGGGGCATGGGCCCCTTGGCACGCAGGCTGGAAATCAACGCCATCACGCATTCCCGGGTGGTTCGATTCATTTCGCTGCGTCAGGAAAAAGGGTACAGCGGTGGGCTCGCCAATCGAGCCCGCCGCGTACGGTACCCATTCTTTCGCAGGGGTCATATCCTTGCCAACCGGATATGACACTTGTTCACATTTCCTAGCGCAGAGAGAGGAATCGTCCCTAGGTTAATGCCGCGTTTCCGGGTCGCCGGTCGGAAATCTGCGATCCGCGCGGTCGCGCGGGGTGAGCATCGTGCCATGCCGGCGCCACTTGCGTGCGTGCCTGGCATGGATGTCTTCGGCAAGTTCGTGCAGTTCGGCAACCCTGGCGTCGATCGGGTCGGGATAGATGTCCAGCGGGCGGTACCTGAGGAACAGGCGCATGGGGGTCTCGGTTGGTCCTGGATAATGGCGTGCTGCCTTGGTTCCAGTATCGGTGACAGACCCGTAGCTTTCACGAGCGCAGGCGTAACACATTGATTTCACTCAATGTGTTTCCCGCAATGGATTGTTGTGGCCCGCGTTCGCCGCGGGCCCGGGGGATACAGGGGGAACCGGCCGTTGACGGTGGCCGGGGTGGTCAGAAGCCGATGCGGGCGGTGCCGCGTGCGTCCCGGCAATAGATCTTGCGTTCGCGCACCAGGCCATCGCGGCCGTGGATGCACAACGGCAGGCCATCCTCGCGCGCGCGCATCCAGCCGGCCGCGATCGCAGCTTCCTGGGTCGGGAAATGCAGCGCGGTGTCGTCACCACCGTTCTCCAGGCCTTCGATGGTGAGTGCCCATCCGCCGTCGCCGGCGTATTCGGCGTTGTCGGTTGCGGCGGGAAGCACGTGGATGCTGCGTGACGTCATGGTGTTCTCCGGAGGGCGTGGGCTGACTCTTGATTTTTAAGCGACGGCGCCGCCGCGGGTATCCGTCGATGTCCTACAAGCGCACGCGGTGACCGCCGGTCGCGCCGTCGGCTGACATCCCGGTAGGACGAAAGCCGACTTTTTGCGCTGCGGTGCGTTGCTACGATCCAATTGCCGGTCGGGCAAGCGGCTGCCCGGTCCCAAGCCATTCCGATCCACTCCATCCTGGCGGCGCATGCCGCATCCACACGAAGCAAGGAGATCGTCATGAGAAAGCTATTTGCACTGTTTGCCCTCGCTGGCGTGATGCTGGTCACGGGTTGCAACACCATGGCCGGCGCAGGCAAGGATATCGAGCGCGGCGGCGAGAAGGTACAAGGCGCGGCGGAAAGCACCAAGCAGAAGATGTAAGTCCCGCTGCCTGCCGCCCTGGCATTGCTACGGCCCGCGTCTGGTGACGCGGGCCGTTGTCTTTGCCACGGCGAATTCAATGTGCGGCCGCCGCCGGGGCCTGCGCCGCATCGAGGTGGTTGCGGCGCCAGCTGGCGGGCGGCAGGCCGAACTCGCGCTTGAACGCGCGGCTGAACGCGGCCTCGGAATCGTAGCCGACCGCGCCCGCGACCTCGCTGATGGAACGGTTGCCACTGCGCAGTTCGGCGGCCGCGGAGCGCAGCCGCCAGTGCGCCAGGTACTGCATCGGTGGCTGCCCCAGCAGGTCGGTAAAGCGCTGCGCCAGCGCCGAGCGCGACAGGCCCACGTTGCCCGCCAGCTCATCGACCGTCCACGGGTAGGCCGGCCGCGCGTGCATGCGCGACAGCGCCCGCCCCACATAGCGGTCGCGCAGGGCGGCAAGCCAGCCGCTTTCATTGTCAGGCAGGGTGTCGATGCAGCGCCGCACTGCCTGCACGAACAGCAGCTCTGACAGCTTGGCCAGCACCGTGGCGGTGCCCGCACGCGGTTCCGCCGCTTCAGACGTGGCAAAGGCCAGCGCCGACGCCAGCCATGCCGATTCCAGCCCGCTGCCCAGCCCCACCTTGAACAGCCGCGGCAGCGACGTCAGCAAGGGGTTGCCCATGGTGTCGTCGAACCCCAGGAAGCCGCACACCATGCGCGTGGTCTCGCCGCCGCCGCCGTAGGACACGCGCATGACCTCGCCCGGGCTGTTGCGCAGCATGTCGTACACCAGCGGAGCGGATGGCAGTGGCTGCAGGCGCAGGTCGCTGCCCAGCACGTGCGGCTCGCCCTGCGGCACCACCAGCAGTTCGCCGGTGTCGACGCGCAGGCCCGGGCCGGTGCCGTCGACCAGGCGCGCCCAGCAGACGCCTTCGGTAATCAGGTGGTAGGAGACGACGCGGTCGGCGCGGGGCAGGAAGGCGGCGCGCAATTCAGCATCCGCTTCACTGATCAGGCACCACGGCGACTTGAACTCGCCGTTCAGGAACACGGCGCCGCTGAGCTGCACGGCGCGCAAGAGGTCGGACAAGGCATCCATGGTCACATTCCTCCAGATCCGGTGTTTCGCGCAAGAAAGCCGGACGCCCGATCATACGGGCAAGGGGACCGGGCTCCGATACTAGCACCGTGCCTGGCGCCATACAACGCCGCAGCGCACGTATCAGACTAGCCGGAGACAACACCATGGAAACCCTTTCCGCAGCGGATGCCAGCGCAGGCGCACAGGCCGACTGGCTCGGCCTGGCCGCGACCCTGGGCCGCACCTTCGACGCACGCGCGCCAGAGATCGATGCCAGCGGGCAGTTCGTCAGCGCCAACTACGACGACCTGCGCGCGCACCGCTTCTTTGCCGCGGCCGTGCCGCAGGAACTTGGCGGCGCCGGGCTGTCGCACCAGGAGCTGGGCGCGGTGCTGCGCGAGCTGGGCAAGTACTGCGGATCGACCGCGCTGGCGTTTGCCATGCACACCCACCCGGTGGCCACGGCCGCGTGGCGCTGGCGCAATCAGCAAGCGCCGGTGGAGGGGCTGCTCAAGCGCGTGGCGGGCGAGCAGATGGTGCTGCTGGGCAGCGGCGGTTCGGACTGGCTGCAGGGCAGCGGCAAGGCTACGCGCGTGGATGGCGGCTATCGCGTGGATGCGCGCAAGATCTTCGCCAGCGGCGCGCCGGCGGCGGACCTGTTCATGACCTGCGCCGTCCATGACGATCCGGAGACCGGGCCCACGGTGCTGCATTTCGCGCTGCCGATGAAGTCGCCGGGCGTACGCGTGCTGTCGAACTGGCACACGCTGGGCATGCGCGGCACCGGCTCGCACGATGTGCTGCTGGAAGGCGTGCTGGTTCCGGATACCGCCATTGCCGCCCGCCGCCCGCAAGGCGTGTGGCATCCGATGATGCATACGGTGGCGATGATCGCGCTGCCGCTGATCTATGCGGTCTACGTCGGCGTGGCCGAGGCCGCGCGCGATATCGCGCTGCAGCTGGCGCGCCAGCGGCGCCTGAGCGCGCATGCGGTGGAAGCCGCCGGGCGCCTGTGCAACGAGGCCGATGCCGCGCAGCTGGCGCTGGATGCGATGTTCGCGGCGGCATCGGGGCAGGCGCCGGGCGCGGTCACCACCAACCGCATCATGTGTGCCCGCACGCTGGCCGCGCGCGCGGTGCTGGCAACGGTCGAGGCGGCGATGGACCTGGCCGGCGGCGCGGGCTTCTATCGCGATGCCGGGCTGGAGCGGCGCTTTCGCGATGCGCAGGGCGCGCGCTTCCATCCGCTGCAGGCCGGTGCCCAGCAGGAGTACGCAGGGCGCATGGCACTGGGGCTGGATCTCGACGCGCCGCCCGGCGAGGTGCGGCCTGCCGCGCAATGATCCCCGCCCTGGCGCCGCTGCCGTATGACACGCAAGCCTGCAACGACAGCGGCCAGGACGACCCGGCCCGCGCCATCAGCCACGACGGCGCGGCGCGGCGGGCCTTGCGCGATGCGCTGGGGCAGTTTGCCACGGGCGTCACCATCGTCACGGCCGCGGACGCCGACGGCCAGCCGGTCGGCGTCACGATCAATGCCTTTACCTCGGTGTCGCTCGCACCGCCGTTGCTGTTGTGGTGCCTGGCACGCAGCTCCGGCAGCCTGGCGGCGCTGCGTGCGGCGCCTTGCCACGCGATCAATGTGCTGGGGAGCGGGCAGCAGGCCTTGTGCCGGCGCTTCGCCGCGCGCGGTGCTGACCGCTTCGCGGGCGTCGATTGCCGCCCCGGGCCGTTCGGCACGGTGCTGATCGGCGGCACGCTGGCGTACTTTATCTGCCGGCACCACTCGGTGCGCGTGGTGGGCGACCACGTGATCTTTGTCGTGGAGGTGGTGGCCTATGGATCGACGCCGGGCGCGCCGCTGGTGTTCCACGCAGGCGGGTTTGACGTACCAGCGCCTTAGCCGCGCTTGCCCGCGATCACCAGCGCAATGCCGCCCAGCACCGCGGCAGCGCTCAATGCCAGCCGCAGGCTCAGGGCTTCACCGAGCAGCGCGATGCCGCCTACCGCCGTAATGACCGGCACGCTCAGTTGCACGGTGGCGGCGGTGGCGGCCTTCAGCTGCGGCACCACGGCATACCAGATGACATAGCCCAGCCCGGAGGTGATGGCGCCGGACAACAGCGCATAGGCCAGCCCAGCGCCGTCCAGTGAACGCTGCGCCTGCATCACCGCACCCAGTGCCAGCGCCATCGGCACCGCGCGCAGGAAATTGCCCGCGGTGGTGGAAGCGGGATCCGCGGCGCGCCTGCCGCGCAGCGAATAAACGCCCCACGCGATGCCGGCCGCGATCATCAGCAGCGAGGACAGCAGCGGCGGCGTGGCCAGCCCCGGCAGCAACAGCCACACCAGCCCGGCCAGCGCCAGGGCCAGGCCAATCCATTGCTGCAAGCGCATGGGCTCGCCGGCATAGAGGCCATAGCCGGTCATGGTGGCCTGCACCGCCGCGAACAGCAGCAGCGCGCCGGTCCCCGCGGTGAGGCGCACATAGGCAAAGGAAAAGGCCGCGGCATAGCAGAACAGCGCAAGCGCGGAGATCCAGTTGCCTTCCACCTGCGGCAGCCGCTGCGCCACGACCGTGCGCACCAACTGGTGCCGCGCCACGACGATGACCCACAGCACCAGCGCCGCCGCGGCGACGCGGGCCAGCGTAAAGCTGGCCGCGTCGATGGTGGTGCCTTTCAGCGCGAGCCGGCACAGCAGTGAATTGCCGGCAAAGGCGAGCATCGCCAGCGCGGTCAGCACCACGGTGTTCGCGCGCGGCATGCGGCGGGGCGGCGGCGGCTGCGTGGTTCAGGCTGCGGGCGGTTCGTCACCGATGGCGAACGAGGACAGGTGCTCGATCGCCCTGACCAGTCCGGAATGATCCCAGCCCGCGCCGCCCAGCCCGCTGCAGACATTGAACAGCTGCTGGCACGACGCCGTGTTGGGCAGGCCCACGCCGAGCTGGCGCGCGGTGGACAGCGCCAGTTCCAGGTCCTTCTGGTGCAGCGCGATGCGGAAGCCCGGGTCGAAGGTGCGCTTGATCATGCGTTCGCCATGCACTTCCAGGATGCGCGAGCTGGCAAAGCCGCCCATCAGCGCCTCGCGCACGCGCGCGGGATCGGCGCCGGCGCGGGCGGCCAGCACCAGCGCTTCGCTGACCGCCTCGATGGTCAGCGCCACGATCACCTGGTTGGCCACCTTGGCCACCTGGCCGTCGCCGGCCTCGCCCACGCGCGTGATGTTCTTGCCCATCAGCTGCAGGATCGGCAGCACGCGGTCGAATACTTCCTGCTTGCCGCCGGCCATGATCGACAGCGTGCCCGCCTTGGCCCCGACCTCGCCGCCGGAGACCGGCGCATCGATATAGTCGGCGCCGAGCGCTTCGATGCAGCGCGCGAACTCGCGCGTGGCGATCGGCGAGATCGAGCTCAT
Source organism: Cupriavidus sp. CPT47-8839-RL05A (assembly GCF_058792255.1). Classification (NCBI taxonomy): domain Bacteria; kingdom Pseudomonadati; phylum Pseudomonadota; class Betaproteobacteria; order Burkholderiales; family Burkholderiaceae; genus Cupriavidus; species Cupriavidus sp. CPT47-8839-RL05A. The sequence goes on from NZ_JBYTEG010000010.1 coordinate 197,839, forward strand.
GTCGATCACGGTAACGCCGCCTGCCGTGTCGGCAAGGCCGTCAGCGACCCCCTTCTCGCCAAACAGCACCCGCTCCACGTCGGGCGTGTCAGGCAGCATCAGGATGATGGTTTCCGACTGCTTCGCCACCTCCTCGGCGCTGGCGCAGGCATTCACGCCAGCGTCCTGCAGGTCTTGCGGCACGCCGCTGCGCGTATGGGCGAACACGGTATGCCCGCCGTCGACAAGGTGCTGCACCATGGGCTTGCCCATCACGCCAAGTCCGATAAAGCCGATCTTGCTCATGTCAGTGTCCGGTAGTGGTCAGGCGCGAGGCCGGCCGTGCGTCGCGCACGACGCCGGGTTCATCTCTGATGATAGTCAGTCGCACGCCAGCGCAGACAGCGGCCCCGGCGCAGGCTGCGCGCCGGCGCGCGCGGCCGCCACCCGCGCGGCGGCATCGTCCAGCTGCGCCAGCGTACCGGCGTCAACCGGGACATGGGCGGCGCGGGCGGCGCGCCAGGCCCGTTCGGGCTCGCCCGGCAGGCGGATGCCATCCTGCCCCGGCTGCAGCCGCGACGCCTTCATCCAGTCGGCGAACGCCGCCACTTCATGCCCGAATGACGTGCTGGTGCCCAGGCGTGCGGGATCGAACACGATCGCCAGCATGTTGTTCCAGACCGCATGCTGATGCCGCAGCGTTTCGGGGCGGATGGTGTGGCCGCCGGTGACCGCGGCGCCCAGCAGCTCGCACATCACGGCCAGCACATGGCCCTTGTGTTCGCCAAAAGGCCGCAGCGCGCCTGGCGGCGCGCCGTCGGCGGGGTACATCACGGCAGGGTCGGCGCTGGGCTCGCCATGCGCGTCCAGCAGGCAGCCGGGCGCCACCGGCACGCCCTTGTTGTGGGCCACGCGCACCTTGCCCAGCGCGATCGCGCTGGTGGCGAAGTCCAGCACCAGCGGCGGCTCGCCCGCCACCGGCACGCCGATGGTGAACGGGTTGGTGCCGTAGCGCGCATCGTAGCCGCCGTGCGGCGCCACGATGGGCTTGGACAGCACGTTGACGAAGTGGATCGAGATCATGCCGGCGGCGGTGGCCTGCTCGGCCCAGTGGCCCACGCGCCCCAGGTGGTGCGACTGCCGCAGGCCCATCACGCAGACGCCATGCTCGCGCGCGCGGCCGATGGCCATGTCCATGGCCTGCGCCGTCACCGCCTGGCCCATGCCGCGGTTGCCGTCCAGGCTCAGCATGCTGCCGGCATCGTGCAGCACGCTGACCTGCTGGTTCAGCTGCAGCTCGTCGGCCTGCCAGGCCAGCACATAGCGCGGGATCATGCCGACGCCGTGCGAGTCATGCCCGCTCAGGTTGGCGCCGACCAGGTGGTCGGCCGTCAGGCTCGCCTCTTGCGTGCTGCTGCCCGCGGCAAGCCAGAGATCGGCCACCCACTGGTGCAGGGCGGCGGTAGGGATGCGGTGTTCGCTCATATCGGCCTTGGCTAGGGATGAAAAAAGCCCCGTGCCGTGTGACGGCAACGGGGCTTCATGATACGGCCGGCGCGAGCCCGGTGGCGCCGGCATGGCCGGTGATCGGCTACTGCTTACTGGCGCAGCACAGCTTCGGCAGGTGACTGGCCAAGGATTTCGCGGATACGGGCCAGGTAGGTATCGCCTACTGCGCGGTGCATGCGCGCCGCCTCGGCCGCGAACTGGCGGCGGCTGGGCGGGCGGATGCCCAGGCTGCGGCAGATCGTTGACAGGTAAGGCTTGCGCTGGCCGCCCAGGCGCAGCGCCGCGGTCTGCAGCGCGGCATCGCCGATGCGCCCGCGCAGCCAGGCCAGCACCTGGCGGTCATAGTCGTTTTGCACACGGATCAGGTGTTCCATGGACGGGACTCCTACTGTTCATCCATACAGGTACTGTAAATATATACAGTATCCAGCGGGACGCAAGGAGTTTGTTGTCGTGTGACACAATTGGTGCGACTGGCGACAGGATTCCTGGAAAACGGTGACGGAAAAGCTGGAAGTTTGCGCTGGCGCTGGCGGACTGATCGAAGTACCTCGGTACCCCAGTTCGGGCGGACATTTATCCCGCCCCTGGTCCTTAACTTGCCGGTCCTGCCATGTGCCTCGAAAGGCAATGTCCAATAGGACGTTGGCCTCGGCGCATGCATTTTCCCAGGAGGCGCCCCATCTGGAGCCGGCTCGCATCGGCTGCTGCCAGAAGCGTCTGGACGAGGTAAGGGCCGACTTGAATGCCGCACGCGCCCGTGTCGAGGCACATTTTGCGCAGGCGACCATGAGTCCAGACGCCATCCGCCAACGCATTGACGTGTCCTCGCAACAGAAAATCGAGCAACCTTTCAACGTTATGGCGGGGAAGCGTCGGTAAGTTCCAATTTTAGGTTCGACAACACATCAAACGGCTGGCGCACGGATAGCCAAGAGGCTTGGCAGGAGTTGCTCTGTGTGGTGCTTCGCCAGCGGTGTTTTTTTGATCGGTGGAGACATGTTTCTCCCTCTTCCATTCAATACTGTCAGTGCCACCCTTTCGCCATTTGCCTAAGCTTTTTCAGGAAGAAGCTTCGGCAGGGCACTACGAGAGCTAAATGATGCAGGAGCAACATTATATAGATCGCTCCACGACCAGCTCGTCACGTGCCATATCGAATCGCATAAGTTCGCGTCGGCCATCTGGATATTCGCGTACTGCGCGGCCGGGATAGAGCGGGTCAGCTATGTAGATGGGTCGACCCTCCCTCAGATGGCGGTCAGCCTCTGCGCCATCATCGTTGGCGATCATCATCTCAAAGGCGACAAAGAATTGCTCTTCCTCTGTCGGCGAGGCGTCATTCAATTCTCTTACGTCGATCATGAGTGCTCCACGGCGTGAGATGGGCACGTCGGTAGTAGTTAGTGTAAAGACAAGAGATGGAATATCAGCGAGGATCATGCCTTCGATCGTACGGAACTCACGTCGGCAGCGAGATGCCACACTTGTCCCGCCTGCGCATCCGATGGGCGAACATGATTTGAGAACCAGTCTCCGCTGTCTCCTTGACACTCCATGCCGGTAATCTCGCCGCAAAGCCATTCCCGAAGCGCTATTACTCGCTCCAGTCGCCACGATGGTGTACCGTTATGATGCGGCGAGATTAGTACGGAAACAGAGCCGATCCTCGTCGGTGTTGATGCAAGGACGCTATGGAGGCGTTCAAAATTCGACGACATAATCCACTCACTGTGAACTGAATCGTCGCGAATTTGAATTAGTTCAATTAATAAGCTCGGGCTTGTACTAGCGAAGGAAAAGCATTCCCATGCGACTGCGGGGCGGGCCAGTGCTTGGACGAATCGATTGGGGTGACGCCACTCGTTAAGTGAAAGAAACATCACCTACTCCTGTAAATGAACACTATAGATTGTAGTTCTATAGTGTTCATTTGGGTGAGATTCTGGGATTTGCCAAGCAGAAATCTCATGGATCTTCCCCGTAATTTTGGTCGGGCCCTTCGGACTGCTAGAAAGCTAAGAGGGGTCTCCCAGGAGGCGCTGGACAGCGTGAGCAGCCGTACCTATATCAGTTCGCTTGAGAGAGGCTTGAAGAGCCCAACCCTGGAAAAGGTGGATCAGATAGCAGGAGCGTTAGCCATTCATCCGGTCACTCTTGTGGCGTACAGCTATCTTGACCCAAGAGATAGTGACGCATTCGACAAGCTTTTGAGCCAGATTAAGGACGAGTTGCGTCAACTTATGGGAGCCAGACACGAATGATGTCACGCGAATTGGACCGACGATTAATTTTCCACTGGCCACGATGGGCACAATGAAATTCATGGACTCACCCTTCGCATGAGGGCTCAGTGAGCTGGCTCGATGCCTGTCGTGTCCATGGATCATGAACTTTCTGGGGGATCCGCATCGCTCGCACAGGGCATGAACTATCCTGCGCAATCAGAGGTGGTGCCGCCTGTGTTTGCGCGGATGTAGCCAAGGGAGTTTACAACGGCCGTTCAGCGCGATCAGTCGACTGTCTCCGCTCGACCCTTCTCGGACATTGGCCAAGTCCACCTCAACAGCCGATTTGACCGTAACCTGACATTCGAAGCTTTATTGGAGAATCAACCGAAGCCACGGCTGCGAGCAGGGATTCCATGCCCTTGCCAGATGGCCATTACCATCATGATCGCCCCGAAGTCGAGGCTTGACGAAAGCCAAAGCGCTTTGGCGCCGAAGGCATCCAGGCAGATGCCGAAGCGCCATGACGCGAGGGCTCGGGCCACGCGCGCGGGTACCATCAGGATGCCTTGACGGTGGCCATAGCCATTGGGTCCAAAGATCACAGCGGCAGGGTCCCTTGGCAATCGGGAGGATGCCATTGCCTGCGCCATGCAGCACCCCAAACAGCGTTGCAGCGGGCGCTTCGGCGACGCCGAACGCGATGGCACCGTCGGCGTGAAGGGCAGCCGCCTTGCGGGCGGAAAGCAGTGGATGGATCCTACGCAGCAGGCCGAACTCCAGTATCCGGGCACCCACCTGAGCGGGGCCGATCAGCGCACTGACCAGCACAGCAGTGGCCAACGTCGCGCCGCCCGCCTGCAGCAATCGCGGCAAGGGTGCCGCCATGGCGGTGCTAATGAACCAGGTCGCGGCGAAGACAAAGGCGAGTGCGAATGAGGAAAGCCGCCGAGACTGCGCGCCGTCGCGAGAAGCCTGCGACGATGTGGCTTTGGCCGGCGGTGGCTCAATTGCCGTCCTGCGGGGCATGCTGAGATTGTTCGTAAAGCCCTGCAGCCACTCCGATACCGAGAATGAGCCAAGCGGCGAAGAGGCCAAAGACGCCCTGTGCGACGCCGAGGCCTTGGCCAGATCGGCGACTGATTTTTCGGCCAGCAGGGTGTTTCGAACTGAGACCTGGCACGAATGATGGTCAAGACGTGATCTCGCTACCCGCCCAGATAGAGCCCCGTACATAGCCAACGGAGCGCGTAGCATGCAGGCGCTCGCGCTCGGCCCCAGTCGGCAAACGCGGCCCGCACGCCAATCACGCCGAATGAAGCATACGTCGCAATCCCGGTGCGGACGAAGGTCGCTTTTTAATATTGACAAAAACCTCAGGATGACGATAATGTCGACATAACATCGGGCGTCACCTAAGGCGGCGCCTGGCCATTTCAGGAGACGCCATGACCCGCCCGCCCCGCGGCGTGCTGCGCACGCCGCCGGCCTTCCCCGAAAGCGCGCTGCCTGCCTTCGTCCAGAAGCTCGACCGGCCCGAAGCCCTGGTCAAGGCCCAGGCGCTTGCCTTCCTGATGTTCGAGAAGCGCGACCTGCTAGCGACGCAGACTTTCCTGACGGATTTCGGCATGCGCTGCGTGTCGCGCACTGGCAGCCGGCTGTTGATGCGCGGCGCCGGCCCCCAGCCGTGCCTGATGCTTGCGACGCAAGGCCAGCGCTCGCGCTATGTCGGCGCGGCCTTTTCGGTGCGCAGCGAGGCAGACCTGGTTCACGTCGAGGCCAACGCGAATGCGCGCCGCCTGCGCGCCGACGAGATTCCGGGCGGCGGCGCCGGCGTCGAACTGACCGACCCCGCCGGGAACTTGCTGTGGCTGGTGACCGGCCAGCAGCCGGTCGACCCGCTGCCATTGCGTGACCCGCTGCATTCGCGCATCAACGACCCGGGACAGCTTCGGCGGGTGAACGCTATGGTCCGGCCGCCGCTCGAGCCCGCGGCCGTGGTCAAGCTCGGCCACGTCGTGCTCCAGACCGTCGACTTTCGCGGCATGGCGCGCTGGTATATGCGTCATCTCGGCCTGATCCCGACCGATGTCCAGTATCTGGAGGACGGGTCACCCAATCTCTGCTTCTTCCGCCTGGATCTCGGCAGCACGCCCGCGGACCATCACGCCCTGGTGCTCGCAGGCGGCATCGAAGAGAAATACGAGCACAGCGCATACGAAGTGCTTGATCTCGATGCGCTCGGCCAGGGCCACAACGTGCTGCGCGCGAACGGCCACCGTCATATGTGGGGGATTGGCCGCCATGTGCTCGGCAGCCAGCTGTTCGATTACTGGTTCGATCCGGACGGCATGGAATTCGAGCACTACGCCGATGGCGATGTCTTCACCGCCGACCGGGAAACCCACTACGTGCCGCTGGAAATGTCCGGCATCTGGGCATGGGGCGACGACGTCCCGGCCAGCATGGGCGTCAAGCGCAATCTCGCTACGGTGTTCCGGGTTGCGCGGCTGCTGCGCGCCGGCCGGCTCTCTGCCGCGCGGCTGAAGCTGCTTGGGCGCGCGATGACCCGGGCGCGGCCCTGGCTCTGAGCCTGCGCTACCGCGTCCCTACGAACCCCCTCACGTCAAGGAAAGCAAATGTCCGTCAAAGTTGTCCGATATCTCCACGGCGGCGAGCCCGGCTGGGGTGTGGTCCATGACCGCCGTATCGCGCCGCTGTCTTGCGGCGCCACCAGCACCGCCGACTTCGTCGCGAACGGCCTCGAAGCCGCGTGGGGCAGCACCCCCGACCAGGCCACGCTGCCGCTCGATGCCGTCACGCTGCTGCCGCCGGTCACGTCTGACCGCCAGTTCCTGTGCCAGGGCATCAACTACGCCAGCCATGTGCGTGAGTCCGGCATGGACCCCGACAAGATCGGCTTTAACACCCTGTTCACCAAGGCCCCGTCCTGCCTTGCGCCCGCCGATGCCGACGTGGTGCGGCCGGCGCATGTGCGCCTGCTCGACTATGAAATCGAGCTCGGTCTGGTGGTGCGCAAGCCGCTGAGCGGCGCGGTCCGCGTCGGGCCGGACCAGCTGCACGAGTACCTCGCCGGCGTGACCATCGTCAACGACATTTCGGCGCGCGACGTCCAGTTGCCGCAGGCGCAGTTTTACAAGGGCAAGAGCTACCGCAGCTTCGGTCCGGTCGGGCCCTTCCTGGTGCTGTTGAACGCAGAGGAATGGCGGCGCTGGCCCGAGTTCCGCATGCAGTTGCATGTCAACGGGCAGCCCCGCCAGGACGCCTATTGCGGCGACATGATTTTCAAGCCGCACCAGACGCTTACCGAGCTGTCGGCGCTGCACGATGTGCAACCTGGCGATCTGATCGCCACCGGCACACCGGCCGGATGCGCCGCCCGTGCCCCTGGCAAGCTTGCTATGTGGGTGTTCCGGCATGTGCTGTCCGAGAGCGCGAAATGGCGCGTCTTTATCAAGAAGGGCTTGTCCAACCCGGCTTACCTGCGGCCGGGCGACGTCATGACCGCTGCGATCCGCACCGACGACGGGGCCATCGACCTGGGCGAGCAGCGCAATCGGGTGGTGGCGGCATGAGCGACAGCTATATCGCCGCCATCGACGGCTTTGGCGATGCCTTCGCGTTGCGGCTGCGCCCGGCGCCCCGCCCGCAGCCGCGCCGGGGCGAGATCGTGGTGCAAGTGCAGGCCGCGGCGGTCAATCCCATCGATGTGCGCCGCCGCGGCGGCTACGGCAGCAGGCTTTTCTCTCTGATGGGCGCGGCGCGCATGCCGCTCGTGCTCGGTAACGATTTTGTCGGGACGATTTGCGCGGTGGGCCAGGGTGTGACCGGGCTGCGCGAAGGCGATGCCGTGTTCGGCGCCAAGCCGCCATCGAGTGCGGGCACGCATGCCACCCATGTCGCGATGCGCGCCGAACACGCTCGCCTGAGGCCGTCGTCCATCCCGGCCGCCGCCCTGGCGACGCTACCGTACAACTTCCTGACCGTGACGCGCGCGTTGGCCGACGCCGGGATCTGCCGCGAGACCGTGAACGGGCGTCCCGTGCTCGTGCACGGCGCGACCGGTGGCCTGGGCCAGATCGCGGTCTGGTTGCTGCACAGGCTGGGCGCGCGTGTGACCGCCGTCGGCGGAGGCAAAGGGCTGGTTGCCTGCCTGGCAGCTGGCGCCGACGAACTCGTCGATCGCCACCGCCAGTCGCTGGCGCGCCTGCCGCGGCATTTCGCTGCCACCCTGAACTTCGCCAATTGGGACGACGAAGCGGACCTGCTGTACCGGCTGGCGCCCGACGCGGCCGGTCATGCGACCACGGTTCATCCGTTGCTCGGCAACTTCGACCGGCTGGGACTGTTCAGGGGCGGGCTGGCCACGCTGGTCGGCAAGCGTGGCAAGCGCGGCCTGATACCGAAGGGCGCGCGCTATGGGTGGACGACCTTCCGCCCGAACCCTTCGGCCTTGCAGGCACTGGCCGATTGCGCGGCGGCGCTCGCGCCCGCCGAGGTCAAGACTTTCACGCTCAGCCAGGCCGGGCAGGCGTTCCTGCACGTCGGGCAAGGCCAACCCCGGCGGGCCGTCCTGCTGCCAGGGGAACTCTAGAAAAAGACAGGGCCACAACACGGAGACAAACATGCCCGATAACACGAACGACCGCGGGACGCGCGCCGGCGGCATCCAGAGCCAGGCCGATATCGACGCTTTCGAGCGCACGCCCTGGCAGGAAAAGCTGCCCGCGCAGAACACTTACGAACTGCTGTGCCGTGCCTGCGACAGTCAGCCGGACAAGACTGCGTTGCGCTTCGTCATGACCGGAGAGGCGGACGCGCCGGAATTCGTCGTCGATTACGCAACCCTCAAGGCGCGCGTGACGCAAGCGGCCAACGCCTTCCACCGCGCCGGCATTACCCCCGGCACGGCGGTGGCGTTGCTGCTGCCCAATCTGCCCCAGACCCATTACGCCTTGCTGGGTGCGCAAGCTGCCGGCATCGCCAGTCCCGTCAACCCGATGCTGGAGGTGGACTATATCGCTGCCATCGTCAATGAGACCGGAGCGCAGGCGCTGGTCGCCTGCGCCCCGGTCTCTGACAGCGCGCTCTGGGACAAAGCCGTCGCCGTGGCCGACCGTTGCCCTTCGGTGCGGACCCTGTTCGTCGTCAGCGCTGCGCCATACCTTCCTGAAGCGGCGCGGGCGCGGGTCGACGCGGCCTTCGACACCGCGGCAAGGCCGTGCCGCGCTGATGTGGAGATCGTCGGCTTCGACCAGGCGCTGGCGGCCGAGCCGTCGGACACACTGGTCTCGAAGCGCCGCATCCTGGCGACCGACATCTGTTCGCAATTCCATACCGGCGGCACGACCGGCCTGCCCAAGGTTGCGATGCACACGCATCTCAATGAAGCCTTCGTGGCGTCGATGCTCAAGGCGCTGATCCCGTCGCCAAACACGATCCTGTGCGGCCTGCCGCTGTTCCACGTGAACGGCGCGATGATTACCGGCCTTGCCGCGTTCCATGGCGGCTGGGAGGTGGTGATGCTGACGCCCGCCGGCTATCGGGGCCAGGGCGTGATGCCGAACTTCTGGAAGCTGGTCGAACGGTTCCGCGCCACCAGCTTCAGCGGCGTGCCGACTATCTACGCCGCGCTGGCCGATCTGCCGCGGGAAGGCGCCGACATTGCGTCGTTGCGCTTCGCCTTTTGCGGCGCCGCGCCGCTACCAGCCGAGGTCGCGCGGCGCTTCGAAGCCGCCGCTGGCATTCCGCTGTACGAAGGCTACGGTCTGACCGAAGGCGCGTGCGTCTCGGCCCTCAATCCGCCGCAGGGCGAACGTCGCCTCGGCACGGTCGGCCTGCGCCTGCCGCACCAGGCAATCGGCGCCTGGAAGGTCGACGGCTCTGGCCACGCCACCGAGCCTTGCGCGCCGGGCGAAACCGGCGTCATCGGCATCAACGGCCCCAATGTGTTTCCTGGCTATCTGCGCGAGCAAGACAATGGCGGTATCTGGCTCAAACCGGGATGGCTCAATACCGGCGACCTGGGCCATCTCGATACCGACGGCTATCTGCATCTGACCGGCCGCGCCAAGGAGCTGATCATCCGTGGCGGCCACAACATCGATCCGGCGATGATCGAGGACGCCCTGCTGCAGCATCCGGCCGTGGCGATGGCGGCCGCGGTCGGCCAGCCGGATGCGCACAGCGGGGAACTGCCAGTCGCCTACGTCATGCTCAAGCCAGGCTTCACCCCGGCTGCCGACGAACTGCTAGCGGCCGCGCGCAACCTCGTGCCGGAACGCGCTGCCGTACCAGCGCGCATCGACATCCTGCAGGAGATGCCGCTGACCTCCGTCGGCAAGGTGGCCCGGGCGGAGCTACGCATGCGCGCTGCCGAGCATGTGTTGCGAGAGATCCTGGCGCAGGCCGGCACGGCCGCCAGCGTGCGCGTGGGGCCGGATATCCGGCGCGGCACCGTCGCCTTCGTCCAATGCCCCGCTGCGGACGTGGCGCGCGTGCAGGACCTGCTCGGACGGTTTCCGTTCCCGCTCGACTTCAACGGCCCGGTGTGAACGCGCCGAGTCCCCTCCCGTAGAGAATCCGGTCATGAATACCACATTGCCCGAGCAGGTCGACGTCTTGCTGGTGGGCCTGGGCCCGGTCGGCGCCACCGCGGCCAACCTGCTGGGACGCTACGGCGTCCGTACCCTGGCCATCGACAAGGCCGCGGATATTTTCACCGCGCCCCGTGCCATCGTGCTCGATAACGAAGCACTGCGCATCCTGCAGATGGCAGGGCTCGAGGAAGGCGCGTTCGATACGCTGGCCATTGCCAAGGTGCAGATGCACTCGCCGCTGTTCGGCAGATACGCGCGTGCCAACACAGCCGGCACCATGGACTGCCACCCGCGACTGGTCACGTTCTACCAGCCGGATCTCGAACGCGCCTTGCGCGCCCGCTTGAGCCGCTATCCCTGCGTGAGCATCGCGCTTGGCGCCGATCTCACCGGTTTCGACGACGACGGTGAAGCGGTGCGCGCCACGGTAAGCCTTCCCGGCAGTGACATGGCCACCGTGCGCGCGCGCTATATCGTGGGCGCGGACGGCGCCAATTCTTTCGTGCGGCGCCACGCCGGCCTTGCCTTCGAAGGCAAGACCTTCACGCAGGACTGGCTGGTCGTCGACGCCCTGAACGTGCCCGACCCGATCGACCATGTCGAATTCCTGTGCGACCCGCGCCGGCCTACGCCGCACATGGTTGCCCCGGGCGGCAGGCAACGCTGGGAGTTCATGCTGCAGCCCGGCGAGACGCGTGAACAGATGGAATCGCCGGACAAGATCCGCGAGCTGCTCGCCCCCTGGTGCAAACCGGAGGACATCACGATCGAGCGCACAGCGGTCTACCGGTTCCATGCGCGCATCGTCGATCTCTTCTCCAGGGGCCGCGCCTTCCTGGTGGGCGACGCCGCGCATATCACGCCGCCCTTCGTCGGCCAGGGGCTCGTTGCCGGGCTGCGCGACGTGGGCAACCTGTGCTGGAAGCTCGCCTGGGTCGTGCAGGGAAGGGCGGCGCCCGCCATTCTCGACACCTACGACACCGAGCGGCGCCCACACGCCCGCTCCATCATCAACCTGGCGCTCCTGATGGGCCGGCTGGTGATGCCGCGCAACCGGCTGGCTGCATTCGCCGTCCATGGCGCGATGGCGCTGATGCAGCGCATGCCCTGGGCGCGAGCCTTATTCGAGGACCTGAAGATCAAGCCGCCCGCGCGTTTCAGGCGCGGCCTGTTCCAGCGCGGCAAGACGCGCGCGAGGCTGGTGCGCGGCGGTCTGCTGCCGCAAGGGCTGGTGCGCCGCGGGCCGGGCGCGCCTATCGTGCCGAGCGACGATGCGCTCGGGGCGCGGCTCGTGCTGGCGGGATTCGGCTGCGATCCCGCGCCGCGGCTGAGCCGCAGCCTTCTCGCCGCGTGGCAGCAGGCGGGTGGCGACATTGTGCAGCTGCGCCATTGCGGACAAGCCGGGCGCGGAGCGCTCGAGGCGCACGAAGGGCAGGGCGGACCTTCGTGGGAGGACATGTCGGACCAGCTCGTGCCCGGCGCCGCACCGGTCGGCTGGATCGCGGTCGTGCGCCCCGACCGCACCGTGCTGCACGATGGCCCGCTCGAGGCCCTCGACGATATCGTGCGCGAATCGCTTGCGATGCTCGGCGCGGACAGCCCGCTGCCCGAAGGCTTGCCTCGCACTTTGCAGGCCGCCGCCTGACATCGGCTTGCCCTGATCGTTGTGGCGTGCGCCCCCGCGCGCCAGCGATGTGCTGGAGATGTGCTGGGCGAAGGTGCGCCGCCGGCCAGAGGCATCCCGCGATAACCCCGGGCGAACACACCGGCCATCCAGGTGGCCTATCTGCCCACATCGAACCTGGCCGTCGCGGCCAAGATATCCGCGGGCCTGAACAGCCGCAACCGGGACAACGATGTACGCAGCGGCAACTGGTTCGGCGTGGAGTTCGCTGCCGGGTATAAAACGCCGATCGGGGTTGTGGGCGTGCATGGGATCCGGATCCAGCAGTACCAGGACGACGAGAACAATCCGCTGGGCGCAAGCCGTCTCAGTTCAACAACCTGGGGGCGTTCTTCACGACGATGATCCCGGTGGTCGATGTGGCATTGACCGTGCAGTACATGGCGACGACATCGTCGCGCAATGCCAAGCACGGGAACTTTACCCAGGTCCGACATGATCCCGATGTTCTGACTGCCGCCAGGGGGCCGGCCGAGTATTCCCGACGCTCCCCGACGGCGCCGGTCATTCCGGCTGAATGCCGGCGGCTTTGATCACCTCAGCCCATTTCACGGCCTCGCCGCGCACGAACGCGGCCAGCTCTTCTGGCGTCGATGGGGAGGGTTGGCCTCCTGTCCGGCTGAAGTATTCGGTAGCCGCCGGGTTCGTCAATCCCTGTCGAATCAGCTGGCTCATCCGCGCGACCACCGGCTTTGGCGTATTGGCAGGAAAGAAGGCAGCAACCCAGGCCGTCATCTCGTACCCTGGCAGGCCGCTTTCCGCCATGGTCGGGACATTGCCGAGCAGGGGATGGCGGCTGGACGTGGTCACGGCGACCGCGCGCAGCTTGCCGTTCTGAATCAGGGGCAGGGCCGGATTGATGTCGGAAATCATGAAGTCGACCTGGTGGCCCATCAAGTCGGTCAGGCCCTGCGGCACGCCCTTGTAGGGCACATGCAGTGCCGATGCGCCGCTCATCATCTTGTAGAGCTCACTGGCGACCCGGGTGGAAGAACTGCCGCTGGCGAAGGTCATCTTGCCTTGCCGGCTTTTCGCCAGCGTGGTCAGGTCCGCCACCTTCTGCACGGGGCTGTCGGATGGCACCACCAGGACCAATCCGCTCTTGGCGATCAGCGAAACCGGCGCATAGTCCTTGATGGGATCATAGGGCAGCTTCCTGAACAGGGATGCATTGGCCGCGTGGGTGGTATTTGTCGTGATCAGCATCGTGTACCCATCTCCGGGCGCCGTCGCGACCGCCGTGGCCGCGATGAACCCGTTGGCACCGGGGCGGTTTTCCACGACGACGGACTGTCCGGTCTGGGCCGTGATGGTCCGCGCGATGTAGCGCGCGATGTTGTCCGTGCCACTGCCTGCAGGGAACGGCACCACGACACGGACCGGTTTGTCCGGATACTCGCTCGGGCTCGCTGCCCACACCAGTTGCGGGGCCGCGCAAGCAGCGGCCAGTCCGGACAGCAGGGCGAGCATGCGTCGCCGGGGAAATCGCTGGATCATCTTGTCTCCTCCCGCATCTTGGGATCTGATGGATTGATTTGGCCGAGCTTGCGTCAGGACAGCGGATCGTGTGCGCGAATGACAATCAGCTCGCACGTCCCGTCCGCCGCTTCGAGGCTGAGCTCCGCACCTTCGGGTACGTAGACCCACTCCCCAGTCCCGGCGGCAAAGCGCTCGCCTTCGATGCGACCGTGAATCGTGCCGCCACGCACGAAGAGCACCTGCTCGGTCTCGCCAAGCTTGTGCGGCTCGGCGCCGCCATCGGGATCGAGGTCGACCATGTAGATGTCGAGAAAGCGGGAATCGACGGTCTGGCGTGTGATGACCGGCCTGGCGAGCGCGCCACGGTAGTGCGGCAGGGTGATCGGTTCGGTGCTGGCGGGAACATCGCGGACCTCGGCGGCACCGGCCTGAAGGCGCGGGTCATCCGGGCCGGTCGCGGTCACTGCTGCGTTGGGGTTTTCGCTGTACGGGGGCGCGTAGACCACCATCACCCGTACCGGTTCGTCGCTGATGACCTCGAAGCGATGGAAGACGCCGGCCGCATTGAAGCTCCAGTCCCCTGCGCGCAAGATGCGCTGCTTTCCAGGTAGTTCGCCGAGACCCTCGCCGGCGAGCAGGAACGACGCCTGCTCGAGGTCCGGGTGTGCATGCGGCAATGCGCCGTGGCCCCGGGAAATCGTGCCGAGCAGGACCTCGAGCCGGCGCGCGCCGACAGTCTCCTTGCCGATGATGCGCTGGTTCGCCGTTCCCGTGTGGTTGGCCGGTGCGTACGCGGGCACGTCGGTGGCCCTCCGTACAAAGGATGATGTCATTTCGGATGTCTCCTCGCTTGAACAGTGAAGTCTGTCGCGCTCAGCGGCGGCTGTCGGGGATGGCGAGCGCGGGGTAGTGCTCGGTCAGCTTGGCAGGCATTTCCACATCCAGGATGAACCGGTCGCCGCGATACCAGAACTCCCCTGCCAGCAGCACATTGCCGTCGACGTCCAGCGTCGACCGGATGATCCTGGCGATTGGCGCCCCGAAGCCATAGGCGAGATCGCGTGCCAGGATGTAGTCGGCCGGCTCAACCGTCATGGTCTGCTGCATCATGCCAAGGCGATCGCCTTCGACCTGGCGCAGCAGATGACCGAGCTTGTGGTGCTTTTCGCCACCGCGCGGAAAGCGGGCAAAGACCGACGACGCCACATACACCTCGATCAGGCAGAAGGGCGTGCCGCCATGCAAATGCAGTTTGCGGACCATCACATAGCTGTCCATCGGCGTGCCGCGACGGGCCAGCCCCGGCCGCAGCGCCACGCCCTCGCGCATTTCCAGGATGCGGATTTCCAGCTCGCTGCCATGGGCCGATTCGTCATTGATGGCGGAGCGCAGGCCTTCTCCGGGTGCTGGCGGCTGCTTCATGACGTGGGTCCCACGACCGCGCTGGCTGCTGACCAGCCCCTCTTCCGTCAGCGCGGCGAAGGCCTGGCGCACGGTGACCTTGGCGATCCCGTAGGTTTGCGCGAGGCTGTCCACGGTTGGCAGTTGCATGCCCACCGGATACTCGCCCGAAACGATCTTGTGCCGGATGACGCTGGCCAGTTGTCGATATCGCGTCACGCCGCCGATGCCGTCGTCGGCCAGGATGACGCCCTCATTGGCAGCGGCGTTGGACGCATGGCTCGTCATGGCAACAACTCCCGCGGCACGCGCACGGGCATGGTCAGCAGGATCTGCGCCATGCCCTTGCCGAGTGGATCATTGCGCAGCGACGCCATGCCGCCGCCATCCAGGGCCGACTCGCAGACAAAGTTCATGGCGTCGAAGCCGGGCAGGTCGTAGCATGTCACCGGCCCCTTCACCAGGTACCCAAGCCAGTCCGCCACGCGCGCGACCGTCACTTCGGCACGCAGCACGGGCAGGTACGCCGGCCGGCGGGCGATCAGCCCGATGTTGGAGGTATCCCCCTTGTCGCCGCTGCGGCCATAGGCAAGCCGGATCAGCGGAACTTCGACGGTATCGTGTTCCGCAGGGCCGGCGCCCGTTTGTTCAGCGACTGGAAGTGCCGCGGGCGCGACTGGTGCCACCGGGCTGCCCGAAGGAACGGTGACGCCTCTGCGTACGCCGTCCATCACCACCGCTGGGGTCAGGGCGCTCTTGTCGAGCAGGAATGCATACTGGCGGATCGATGGCGAGGGACTGGAACGCCCTCCGGCCGAGCCCGTCGTGCCCGGCGCCCAACTGGTCCCCGCCGCGGCAATTTCCCGCGCGAACAGTTCCAGCGCCGCCTTCTCGGGGTGCATGACCGCCAGCCGCATCACCGCCTCGCGGGTGTGGCGCGCGGCAGCATGTGGCCCGAAGCAGGACTCCGCTCCCAGCACCTCTATGTGGGTGCGGCTGTAGTCTCCCCACCCGTTCTCCCCGAACAGCTTGCGCGTGCGGGCAAGGATCGCCTGCGCCGTGCGTTCCGCCTTGGCGACCGCGTCGATGCCGACGATGGAAAGCTGCGCGTTGCAGCGAAAGCCGTCGACATAGGTGGCACAGACCTTGTAGGCATTGCCCGGGGCCCGCCCGCGCGCGCCGCTGACTTCCACCAGGTCCGGTGCGGCCTGCCGAAGGGTCACCTGCGTGAAATCGCAGGTGACGTCTGGCAGCAGGTAGGTGGCCGGGTCGCCGATCTCGTACAGCACCTGCTCGCCGACCGTGGCGGTATTGACCAGTCCGCCGGTGGCGGGCGGCTTGCCGACCAGGAAGGTGCCGTCGGCACGGCACTCGACCACCGGATAGCCGATGTCGTGCCAGTCGGGGACGCTTTCCCAGTCGGTATGCAAGCCGCCCGTCGCCTGGCACCCGCACTCGATGATGTGCCCGGCCAGACTGCCTTGCGCCAGGCGGTCATAGTCGTCCGCCTGCCAGCCGAACTCGTGCATCAGCACGCCGAGCGTCACGGCACTGTCGACGCAGCGTCCGGTGATGACGATCTGGGCGCCCTGGTCCAGCGCCTGTCTGATCGGCAAGGCCCCCAGGTACGCGTTGGCGCTGACCACCTTCTCCGGCAGGGGGCGGCCTTTCTGCATGTCCTGCACACCGGCTTCGCGCAGCTGTGGAAGCAGGGGCATCACGTCATCGCCTTCCACCACGGCGATGCGCAGCGTCAGGCCCTGTTCCGCGGCCAGCGCGGCAATGGCCTGCGCACACCCGTGGGGGTTCATGCCACCGGCATTGCTGACCACGCGGATCCCGCGCTCGGCAATCTCTCCGAGCAGGGCCTTCATTGTCACCGTCACGAAATCGGTGGCGTAACCCAGTTCCGGCTTGCGCAATCGGGCAGCGGCGAGAATCGACATGGTCAGTTCGGCCAGGTAGTCGAACACCAGGTAATCGATATCGCCGTGGCGCACAAGCTGTGGCGCGCCAACGCTGCTGTCGCCCCAGAACCCGGAAGCCCCGCCAATGCGTACCGTTTTCACATCCATTCCCATCTCCCTATCTGCCAGTCCACATGGGCTGGCGCTTCTCGCGGAATGCCAACTGGCCTTCGCGCGCGTCCTCGGTCAGTGCAAACAGCCCGATCTGGCTTTCCGTGAACGCCATGGACTGCTCGAACGACATGGTTTCCATATGCTTGAGCGTGTACAGCCCTCGCCGGATGGCGGCGGGCGAATTGTTCAGCAGGCGGGTCAGCAGCAAGTCCAGTCTGGCGTCGAGATCGTCGCTGACATCGTTGACGAGACCCGCGGCCAGCGCTTCCCTCGCGGACAGTGGCTCGCCGCACAGGCACAATTCGGTGAGCGTGCGACGTGGCACCAGGTGCTGCAGCACGCTCAGGACCTGCGCCGGGAACAAGCCCAGCTTGACCTCCGGCAGGCCGAAGCGGGCGCCTTCGCTGGCGATCGCCAGATCGCACATCGCCATCAGCCCCATGCCGCCTGCCATGCAGGCGCCGTTGACGCGAGCGATCAGCGGCACCGTCGACTGCCTGGCGCAGCGGAAGAGATCCGCCATCCCCAGGTAGGGCTCGGCGTAATCAAAGGCAAAGGATTTGCCGGTCTGCAGATCGGCGCCGGCGCAGAACGCCTGCTCGCCCGTTCCGGTAATGACCACGGCGCGGATGTCGGCATCGCGATCGGCGCGCACAATGCCGTCGCGAAGTCCCTGCACCACGCCCGGCGTGATGGCATTGCGGCGCTCCGGGCGGTTGATGGTCAGGTAGAGCACTGCGCCCCGGACCTCGCTCAGCAACTCTTCACTCATGCCTGGTTTCTCCTTTGGCGGGGCGCGCTTTCGGCCCATCTCCCAAGATGCCCGACGCGTACAGCGCATCGATGGCGGTGTCGTCGTACCCGGCCTCACGCAGTACCTCACGGCTGTGCTCACCCAGGCCGGGTGCATGGCGGCGGCTTGTCGGCGGGGTGCCATGCCATTCGCTGGGCACGCCCATCTCCCGGATACGCCCGACGGCCGGGTGTTCCGATTCGCTGAAGAATCCGATGTCCTGCAAATGGGGATCGTCCAGCAGCGACTCGAACGTGTGCATCGGAAAGACCGGAACATCGGCCTCCTTGAGCAGGGTGCGCCATTCATCGGTGGTGCGCTTGGCCAATTCGTCGCTGACCATGGCATACAGGTCGGTGATGTGTGCGGTGCGGGTGTTGATGTTGGCGAAGCGCGGATCGGTGTCGTACAACTCCGGCTTGCCAATGACCCGGAGGAAGGCTCGCCAATGATGATCGTGATAGATCAGGCAGCAGACATGTCCGTCCTTCGTCTGGTACGGACGCCGCTCGGGCGAGAGCAGGCGCGGATAGCCGAAGCCTCCCTTTGGCGGGACGAAGGTCTCGCCATACAGGTGGTCTCCCATCACATAGGGAACCATGGTCTCGAACATGGGGACATCAACGCGCTGGCCCTTGCCGGTGCTCATGCGCGAATACAGGGCGGCACAGATCACGCCGAAAGCATAGAGCCCCACTGAGCGATCCGCGATGGTGATTGGCAGATACCGGGGACTGTCGCCGCTGCCCAGCGAAACGGCCAGCGGCAGGCCGGTTGCGGCCTGGATCAGGTCATCGAAGGCAGCCTGGGGCGCGTAGCGTCCTCGCTGCGAAAAGCCGAACATGCCGACATAGACCAGGCGCGGATTGATGGCCGACAGCGTTTCATAGTCCAGCCCCAGCCGCTGCATCGCCTGCGGGCGCACGTTGTAGGCCAGCACGTCGGCATCCCGTACCAGGCAAAGCAGGGCTTCCCGCCCCGCGGGCGCTTTCAGGTCAAGCACGATGCTGCGCTTGTTGCGGTTCAGGCCCAGGAATAGCGGGCCCATCTTTTCATCGCCACAGGGACCGATGCCGCGCGTACTGTCTCCGCCCGGAGGCTCGACCTTGATCACGTCGGCGCCCAGGTCAGCCAGCATCTGGGTGGCAGAAGGCCCCATGAATACTGACGTGATGTCGACGACTTTCACGCCGGCCAGCGGCCCCGTTTTCTCCTCTTTCTTCATATCCTTTTCATCCTGGTGGGGCAATGTATGACGGCTGGCCCGGAGGCCGCCGTTTTGTGCCGATCGGCCGCGACATCGGGCTTGCAACAATGCATCGGTCATGGGTCGGGTACAGTTGAATTCGTCCACCATCATCGGCTGCAAGCATTCGTCGACCGGTGTCGTGCGTCGCGCGGTCCTCAGCGACCAGGATCCTGTTGACGTGGACCGCGGTCGAGCGCAAGCCGTTCTGGTATCGGCCTCTTGATTTTCGAGATGGTGTGGGTCTTCACCTGGCGCGCCCACGGCCCATCGATGGTGCGCAGATTCCTCGGCACGAGATGCGCCAGGCCAAGCTCGTCACTGAGCTGCGACAGCGCAGTCTCGACATCGAGCGAGAGGTTGGTGACCAGAATGTCGTCGCCATGGAAGACGAGGCTGTTCGACCAGAGAAAGCCGATCGGCGTGCCATTGCGATCGATGCCACCGAAATCGCCGAGCTTGGCAATCACCCGGCCCTGCGTCGGCTCGAGCACGAGAATCTCGTTGGACTGGTTGCACGCGATCCAGAGGTTGTCGTGCTCGTCGATGATCAGGCCGTCCGGTCCGCCGCCGATCCGGTTGACGAAGACTTCAGGGGTGCCGGGCTCGAACGTTGGGGCGGTCACCGGTATCCTGACAACGATGTCGTTCGCCGTATTGGCAACGAACAAGGCCGTCTTCTTGTTGTTGAACGCCAGGCCATTGGCGCCGATGGACGGCGGTATCCGCGTGGGCTTCAGCAGCGGGGTGGTGACCCATGCCGACGCTTCGCCGCCATCGGGTCCGACTTTCCAGATGATGCCCTGGTGGGCGTCGGTCACGTAGACGTTTCCGGCGGGATCGAACGTCAACCCGTCGAGGCCGGGGTTCTTGCCGGTGACCGTCATGAACACGGACGAGGCACCCGTCCTGGGATCGACGCTCAGGACCTTGGCGCCCTTGTAGTCGACGACGAGCAATTGACCCGTCCGGGGATGGAAGCCGAGGTCAAGCAACAATCTGCTCGAGCCCTTGATGGTGACGGTGCGCTGGTGCTTGCCCCGCGGATCGAATACAAGCAGCGTGCCCTCGCTCGTTCTAGGTTTGTTCGCCGCCACCGTGACGACGTAGACGTTGCCCTCGCGGTCCACGGTGATCCCCTCGGGATGCGCCTCGCCAGCAGGCAACGTTGCGAATGTCTCAACCTTGCCGCGCTCCCACGCTCTTGCGGCTAGCGGCGTCGCCAGCAACACGAGCAACATCAGCATCGGCAGTATCGACATCCTCTCGGCTTTGATCATTCTCATCTTGCACTCTCTCGATCTCGCAGATTGATGGATCGTCACTGATTGATCTGATCGGTGTCGTACACGCTGGCCTGTAAGGAGCAGAGGAACGGCACCGCGCAGGCCGGCGAGCGGCCTGTCTTGGTGTCAGTCGCTTCTTATCGCTCGATAACGTCGGTCCCGTTGCCGCGGACGTAGGGCACCGGTCCGATGCCGCGGGCCGCCGCGAGAGCCTGGATCGCGTACTGGATCGAGAGTGCATCATTGAGCGAGTGGAACGTGCCGTCCTCGTTGAAGCTCACTTGCGCGCCTTCGATCCAGGCGATGGTGATCGTGTCCTCGGTGTTGTCCTCGGGGGTGTAGAAGGTGTGCACCGAGCCGCCGGGTTCGTACAGGTAGGAGCCGGCCGTCTGCGGCTGGTCAGGGTACTCGCGATACTTCCAGCAGCCCTGGATTGTCCATACCTGCGCCGTACCGGTGTGGTAGTGAATCGGCAGGGAACAACCGGGTTCCACGATGGCCATGAAGACCCACTCTCCGCGCTCCGGGTCCAGGCGCAGCGGCTTGATGTGGATGCCCGGAAAGACATCCTTGATCAGCGGGATCTGCTCGATATTGACGGTCAGGAGTTTGTCCTGCGGCAGGGCTGGCAGCGGCAGCTTGGCGCCGGTGGAGGTGGTGGGCTGCGTAAGAATTTTTGCAGTCATGAGTGGTCTCCGTTTGTTAGAGGATGTGGATCAGTGGAAGGAAGCCGTCCTTTGACGAGACATATGAGGCACGCCGGTCCGGCGGGAAACTCAGAGCTACCGCGGGAACGCGCCGGAGGAATAGAAGCGCCCAGCGCGACGGTGAAGCCTGGCTAACCGTCGCGGGGCTACATGTCACTGGAAAACTACTAAAGTTCTAATGTTGGAAGTTTAGAGGGTGAGGAAGATTTTTTCTGCCCCTTGTTTACCCTAGGGACAGCCGCGACATCTAGCGTTTGTAGAGGCCGGTCAGGGTAGCCGTGGCGAGCGTGTACCGGGAGATGAAGAAGCGCACCACAGCTGGGATGATCTTTCTGCCGCTTGTTTAAGCTAAAGGCTGAACGAAGGGGGCTTTAGCCTTGCTTGCGCTCGCCAGCGGCCCGGCGTTGGGGTTCGGTAATGGCGGGCACCGCCTTCAATGCGGACGCGGGGATGTCAATTTCGGAGACGTAGCGGTCACCCCGATACCATGTGACGCCTGCGTAGAGCACGCTGCCTTTGCCATCAAGAAGACGTCGCGACATCTTCGCGACGGGTGTGGCGAACGGGATTTTCAACATGTCGCACAGGGGGAAATCTGCCGGCATCACGGTCGTGCGTTGTCGCACCCGTTTGCCCCGCGAGCCCAGTTCATCGAGCAACGCGGCGAGAAGCTTTTTGTTCCTGGCGGTGTCCTTGGGCAAGGCGTCGAAGACCGGCGCCAACACATAGATCTCCGCGTAGCAGAACGGCTCGCCGGAATAGGTATGCAGCTTTCGGACACAGACGTATTCGCCGTCCGACCGGTCGCCCGGTCCGAGCAGTTCCTGCGGCACCCCGGTGCCGCGCCGGACCTCGAGTACCTCAAAGGCGAGCGCCTCAGGCACGGCGAACGGATCGTTGATCGCCAGTTCGAGGTCGCCCGTGGCGGCCGGCCGGGCCGCCACGTGGGTCCCGATGCCTCGCTGGCTACGAATCAGCCCCTCCTTGGAAAGCAGCTCATACGCCTGCCGGACGGTAACGACGGCCACGCCCAGGTCAGCCGCGAGCTGCGTGATCGGCGGCAGCAGCATGCCGAGCGGATACTCCCCCTTTGCGATCCGGTGCCTCAGCAACGAAGCCAGCCGCTGATATTGCGCAACGCCCCGTTCAGCCGACAGCTCTGCCCTCTCAAGCCCCGTGGTTCGATCGTCCATCATTCCATTGCCTGACATTCAGAACATTGGAGTATGCACCAGAAGAACGGGGAGGCGTTTAGCTTGCAGCCGTCGGTCGGCTGGAAGCGGTAGCGTCGAGACGTGGAGCGGTGGCATCGGGTGCGGAGCGTTTCACGTCTAGCGGTTTAGTGATTGCACGCCGACAGCTATATCGGCCGCGGTGGCTGCGAGGATCTCCCGATACGCCTTCACCACGCCCTCCACCTGCCCGGGCGCGGGCACCTCTGCTTCGGTGCGGCCGCTCAGGACCTTGCCGTCCGGCAGCCGCCGCACGGTCCAGGCGATGGTCGCCGCTGCCCGATTGCCCACGTCGGCGTCGAGGGCTACCACATCGGTCGTCACGCGGAATGCCGGCTGCGTCGCCGACAGGCCGCGCTGGTAGACGTCCACCGCATCGAGGCTCGCCTGCAGTTGTTGCGACAGCGCATCGCGCAGCTCGTTGGGGAATGGCGACGTCCAGCGCGAGGTGTCGGACAGCTTGAGGCCACCGTTGTTTCCGTCACGCACCACCAGCTGAATGCGGTTCAGGCGCTCCGGCACGCGCACCGGCGTGACTTCGATCCATAGTGGGTCGCCGCTACGGCTGGGTCGCGCGGTCACGGCCGGCGCAGCGTCGGAGCGACTGGCCGCCAGCGTGTAGTAGCGCGCTTCGGGCGACGCGCAGCCGTTCATCAGGGTCGTGGCCGCGGCGGCCAGCGTAACGAGCATCGTCAGACGTTTCATCATTTCTCTTCCCTCTTGCCTTGCAGGAGCGCTTCGGGATGCCGCTCGAGATAATCGGTGAGCATGCGCAGCGAGACGGCTGTTTGTGTGAGTTCCTGCATCATCCGGCGCGTATCCTGTTGCAGCGATGCGTCGGGCGCCAGCGCGCCATTGGCCGTGTCGAGCGTACGGCGCATATCCTGCAGCGCGGCGACCACCTGTGGTGCCACATCGCCATTGACCTGTGCCACGAGCTTGTCTGCCTTGACGAGCATCTTGTTCATCGACACCATCGCCGTGCGCGCGTCCTGTCCGATCTGGTCGAACGGCACCTTGCCGATCTTGGTCACGATGTCGCCAAGCTTGGCCTGCAGTTCATCGAAGGTACCCGGTGTGGTGGGGAGTTCAGGCACCGATGCGTTGAGATCCAGATCAACCGGCGAGGACGCTTTCGGAAAGAAATCGAGTGCCACATACATCTGTCCGGTCAACAGGTTGCCGGTGCGCAACTGCGCACGCATGCCGCGCTGTACCATGCTATGCACGATGGCGCGCTTGCGCATGTCGTCAGCGACGTCCTTCTCGCGAAGACCCATGCGAGACGGATAGAGCTCCACCACCACGGGCATGCGGAAGGCCTTCTTGTCACGCTGGTATTCGATACCGATCGAGCGCACCTGCCCGACGGTCACGCCGCGGAAATCGACCGGCGCACCGGGCGACAGGCCGCGCACGGACTGATCGAAGTTGAGTACTGCCAGCGCGGGGGCGAGTTCGTCCGGTTCCTTCATGGCTTCGGATTGGTCCGCCGCCAGCAGGTACTCGGTGTTCTCGGCGGCGGGGGCATGCGCGGTGGAGTGGTCCGGAGCCTGGAAGGCTACGCCGCCAAGCATCACGGTGGCCAGCGACTGCGTGGACAACTTCAGTCCGTTCGCGTCGAGCTTGAGGTCGACACCGCTGGCATGCCAGAAGCGCGTATCGGCGGAAACGAGCTTGTCATAGGGCTTGTCGACGAAGACCCGCAGCGTGATGTCGCGGCCGTTCGGTTCGAGCTGGTACGCCACCACATGGCCGACCCGTACGCGACGATAGTAGACCGGTGAGCCGATGTCGAGCGAGCCCAGGTCCTGCGCACGCAGCACGAACTGCCTGCCGGAGGCGTCAGTGGTGATGACCGGCGGATTTTCGAGCCCGGTGAAGCTGTGCTTCGTCTCGCCCGACTTGCCAGCATCCACGCCAATATATGCGCCCGATAGCAGCGTCTCCAGTCCCGAGACCCCGCTCATGGCAAAGCGGGGTCGTACCACCCAGAATCGTGTGTCGGCCACGGCGAAATTCTTGGCGTCCTTGGTCAGCGCAATCGTCGCGATCACATGCGAACGGTCCGCTGCCAGCCGTGCCGTCTTGACCAGTCCGATATCGACGTCCTTGTAGCGCACGGCGGTCTTGCCTGGCGTCAGGCCTTCGGCAGTGCGGAATGTGACGGTGATCTCGGGCCCGCGCGACGCAAGCGTGCTGATCAGCAGCGAGAGTCCGACCACGGCGGCAACGATCGGGATTACCCAGACGAGGGAGGGTAGCCAGCGCGCGGGGGGCTTGCGTCCTGGCTGCGGTATATCGTTGGGCGGAGGATGTTTAACGTGTTCGGGCATTATCGGAGTGCTGTAATTCGATGGGGGAGGGCGACGTCCCGAGCGCATCCCACAGCAGACGGGGATCAAAGCTCAGTGACGCGAGCATGGTCAGTACGACAACCGAGGCAAAGGCCAGGGCTCCGGCACCGGGCGTAATCGTGGCCAGCGCCCCGGCACGCACCAGCGATGCCAGCAGTGCCACCACGAAGATATCGAGCATGGACCACCGGCCGATGACTTCGACCAGGGTGTAGAGCCTGGTCTGCTCGCGGATGCGCCAGGTCGATCCGCGGCGCACCGATAGCAGCAGCAAGGTCAGGATCATCATCTTCAGCAACGGGACGACGATGCTGGCGATCAGCACCACGATTGCCAGCATGTATGAGCCGGACAACCACAGGTAGATCACGCCGGACATGATGGTGTCGCGCTGCGTGCCGAAGATTGACTGCGTCACCATGATCGGCAGCAGATTGGCCGGGATATACAGCAGGTAGGCGGCCAACAGGAAGGCCCAGGCGCGCGCCAGGCTGGCCGGCTTGCGATGATGCAGTACGGTGCCGCAGCGCGGACACGGTTCGGCCTCGAGCCTCATCGGACTGAGCCGGTCGCACGTGTGGCACGACAGCAGTCCGCGCGAGGTGGCGGTGGGGTGGGGCGACTGAGACGCGGTCATGACACGGCATCCCGCGGGCAGGCCGGTACTTCATCTGCATCGTGCGCATCGAGGTGGTGCCAGAGTTCACGCGGGTCGAACGACAGGATGACGGCCAGTACGACCACCAGGGCGCCGAACGACCAGAGCGCGACGCCAGGCACCACCTGCGCTATGGTCGACAGCTTCACCAGCGTAACCAGCACGCCGATCATGAACACTTCGATCATGCCCCACGGCCGCGTGCGGCAAATGCCGCGCAAGATGCGCTCGAACCCGGCTGGCGTGCGCCCCTGCGCCATCGGCACGAGCAGGTAGCACATCATCAGCAACTCGGCGAGCGGAAACAGGATGGTCGTGGCGAACACGAGCATCGCCACCGGCGCCATGTCGTCCGCGAAGAGGGCCTGTACCGCGCTCCATAGCGTGGTCTCCATGCGCGAGCCCTTGAGATCCATGGCGACGATGGGGTACGCGTTTGAAACCAGGAGCAGGATCAAGGCAGTCACCACGAGCGGCAGCAAGCGGCGATAGGCTCGCGAACTGTCGCGATACAGCGCGCCGCCGCAGCGCAGGCACGTGGCACGTTCGTCCTGTTTCAGCGCCGCGCGCGTATGGAGTGCGTCGCAATGCTCGCATGCCACCAGCTTGTCGGGATTCTGCATGGCAACTGGCAGCGAGGCGTGGTTCTGATGCACAGGTGTCCTGGGGAAAATGATCGGCCTCGTTGTGTGAGGCAAGCAGCGCGTGCGCGCACCGGAATCTTTCATGAGTTCCGCATTCTTTCACATAATGACTGTCGTGTCATCATGACACATTGTATGTTATAAGAAGGGCACGGGCGCCGCTGCCGCCAATATGACGTACGCCATGTGGGCGGCGTTGAAGCGGCGTATTGATATAATCGCGTCGTCACATAAGGTCCTCTAACTGAAGATGCCTGCCGTTCCTGATCCCAAAGACCATCGTCCTCGCGTTGCCGCAGAACGTCGTGAACGGATGCGCAAACGTCTCATTGAAAGCGCGATGATCGTTTTTGCGCAAAGGGGTGTCGGAGCCAGCGTGATCCCGGAAGTCATCGCGTCAGCTGGCGTCTCGCAAGGTTCCTTCTACAACTACTTCCGTACTAACGAGGATCTGCTGGCGGCTGTCGGCGACGCGCTCAGTCACGACATGGTGCAAATGATCGAGAGCGTGGTCGGCGAAATCGAGGACCCGGCGTTGCGGGTCGCAACGGGGATTCGCTTATACCTGCACCTTGCGCGCTCCTATCCTGTCTTGGCGCAATTTCTTTCCGGTACGGGCCTGCTTTTGGTCGGCAGCAAGAGTGCTGCCGTCTACGAATACCTGCCCACGGATATCAAGGAAGGCCTGAAGACGGGCACCTTTGACGAGACTGCGGCCGACGTGGCATTGGACATGGTGGCCGGTGCCGGGCTGATCGCCGTTCACCGCATGGCCAAGGGAAGAACACCAAGGGATTATCCCGAACGGATTGTCCGGGCGGTGTTACGGTCGCTCGGCGTGCCTGCAGCGAGTGCGGTACGGTTGACCTCCGCTCCTTTGCCAAAACTGGTGGCCCCGCCGGAATCATTGCTCGAAAAGGCCCAGGGGAAGCTCGCCGCCAGGGCCGAGCCCTCCAGCTAGCAGCCAGCGCTACGGCAAATCGCTGATCGCTTCCGCGAGCAAGCCATCGAACAGCGCTTCGCTCGCATGCAGTGGCGACCTGGATATCGCATCGGCCGCTGATTCCTCCACGCCCAGGGCGCGCAATGCCACGGCAGCGGCGAGCTCCGAAAAGTCTTCGCGGCATTCGGTGTCAAGCATGCTCTGCATTGCGCTCATTGCGGCTCCGGCAACGATATTGAAGCCAAGGGCGATCGGCATGCGCTTGAAGCGATTGCGACGAACGCCTTCCTCTATGTCCCTCCGGACAAACTCCAGCATATTCGGCGCGTGGTAGCCCGCCCATCCGTGCCGGCCAAGGATGCCAGCCACACCCGGCTGGTGTACCGTCAGTATCGACGCCAGCCGTATTCCCCTGGCGATGTGCTCGGCCGGGTCGTCATGGTCGCGCACAATGGGGTCGGCCGCCCGCACCCACTGTTCAGCCATCTTCCCGACAAGCTCCCGCACGATCGCGTCAGACGACGGAAAGTACTTGTAGAACGTTCCGCGTGAAACCCGTGCTGCCGAGATGATGTCGTCGATGGATGGCGTCGCGGCGCTGTTGTCCAGCATCAGTCGCATCGCGCTGTTCAGCAACAGCGAGCGCATACGCTGCCGCCGCTTTGCCGCGACGCGCTGACGGTGATCGCCAGTCTTCCACGGGTCTAATTCCGCTGCGAATCGCGTCTGCATCGGGGTCATTGAACTGTTCTCTCCTCATGGTTAATGCGTCGACAACGCCGCGCGCGGGTCCTCCTGCGTCTCAGCCTATGTAGTCGCACCCTCGGGTATAGCCATTGTGGTAGCGCACCGCATTCTTGCGGCGCGCGCTTCTTCGTCTCATGCGGTCCGGGACCTCAAAGTCGATCCGTCCTCACACACACAAATAAATTGTACGTCATCATGACAAATAAGTCAGTATGACGTAGACTTCGAACTCTCAGGAAGGGCGAAAGCCCGAACAGGCCTGCCGTCAATGACGCCAGCACGAGTCCGAACACAGCGGCTCGATGACGTGGATCGCTGATGACTCGCAGGAGAGCGACGGACCTTAGTGGAGCGCAGAAATTGAACAGGAACCTTCGAGCGGCAGCTCTTACCATCATCGCGGCACATCTGGCCGCGTGCACACCGGGTCCGGAACCCGAACGCAAGGACGTGAGGCCAGTACGGACAGTGGTCGCCGGGCGCACCGCCGGGTCGGTCGGTGCGACCTATTCAGGCGAGATTCGTGCGCGTTACGAAAGTCAGCTGGGATTCCGCACCGCCGGCAAGATCGTCGCGCGCATGGTGGAAGTCGGCAGCCATGTCAAGCGCGGCCAGCCGTTGTTCCAGCTCGACACCACGCAGGAATCGTTGCAGGTAGCCGCCGCGGGCGCGGAGGTTGATGCGGCAAGAAGCCGGGTAGCGCAGGCGCGGGTGGACGTCAGGCGTACCGAGCAACTGCTCGCCCAGAACTTTGCCTCGCAAGCCGAGCTGGACCAGCAGCGGCTGGCGCTTAACCAGGCGGAAGCACAACTGCGTTCGGCACAGGCGCGCCAGCAGCTGAATGCCAACATGCGCGGATTCACCACGCTCGTAGCAGACCGCGATGGCGTGGTCAGCGCAATCAACGCGGAAACTGGCCAGGTGGTTTCAGCTGGGCAGACGATCGCCACCGTCGCAGCCGACGGCGAACGCGAGATCTCGATCAGCATTCCGGAGTCGCGCGTCGACGAACTGCGCAAGGCACCGACGCTGACGATTACGGTGTGGGCGCAGCCGGACAAGTCCTGGACGGGCAAGCTCCGCGAGCTTGCGCCGGACGCGGACAGCGTAACCCGGACGTACTCGGCGCGCATCTCGATTCAGGAGGCGGATCCGGAAGTGCTGCGGTTAGGCATGACAGCGTCGGTGATCGCACCCGACGTGGACGGCAGCGGCGTAATCCGCGTTCCGCTGACCGCCATCGTCGACCATGAACGTGGCCGCCAGGTATGGGTGGTCGACCCTAAGACGTCGCGGGTGATATCGCGTGAAGTCAAGCTGGGCGCGGCGCAGAACGACAGCGTCATCGTGGTTGGGGGACTGGCGGGTGGAGAGACCGTGGTAAGTGCCGGCGTGCACATGCTGCAGCCTGGCCAGCAGGTGAAGGTGGCCGAGACGGTAACGCTCGCCAAGGCTGGAGGTGCGAAGTGAAAGGTATCAACCTGTCCGAATGGGCACTGAAGCACCAGCAAATGGTCGCGTTCCTGCTGTTGCTGTTGTCAGTGGCCGGCGCGCTCGCATACGGCAGCCTGGGCCAGAAGGAAGACCCCGAGTTCACGATCAAGACCATGGTTGTGCAGGCGTACTGGCCGGGCAGCTCCGCCCAGCAGATGGCCGACCAGGTCACCGACAAGATCGAGCGCAAGCTGCAAGAGGTCGCGGAGATCGACTATACGTCCACCTATGTAAAGCCGGGCGAAACGCAGGTCAAGGTCAACCTGCGCGAGAATGTACCACCAGAGGCCGTGCCGGATGTGTGGTACCAGGTCCGCAAGAAGATGGGCGACATCCGGCATACCTTGCCTCAGGGTACGCAGGGCCCGTTCTTCAATGACGAGTTCGGCGACACGTTCGGTAACCTCTATGCCATCACGGGCGATGGCTTCGACTATGACGACCTGAGACGGATTGCGGACGCCGCGCGTAATGAGTTCCTTCGTGTCGACGACGTCAACAAGGTCGACCTCGTAGGCAAGCAGGAACAGAAGATCTATGTGGAAGTCTCCACCGCCAAGCTTGCCTCGCTGGGTATCGACCCGGCACTGATCGCATCGACGCTTGCACAAACCAATGCCGTGACATCCGGCGGGACGGTGCAAACATCGGCGGAACAAGTACGGCTGGCTGTCAGTGGCGAGTTCGACTCGGTCGAAAAGATTCGCGCCATCGGCATCCGTGCCGGCCAGCGTACCTTCCGTCTCGGCGATATTGCCGACGTCCGCCGGGGCTTTGTGGAGCCGGCCACCTCGAGGATGCGCTTCAACGGCAATGAGGCGATCGGCCTGGCGGTGAGCATGCGCAAGGGCGGCGACGTGATTCGGCTGGGCGCAAAGCTGGATGAAACGATCCAGCGCATCGAGTCCAACTTGCCGGTGGGCGTTCAGATCCACGCGGTCAGCGACCAGCCGCGTATCGTCGAGCATTCTGTATTCGAATTCAAGAAGAGTCTGGCCGAGGCAGTGATCATCGTGCTCGTCGTCAGCTTCCTGTCGCTGGGCTTCCGGACCGGGCTGGTGGTCGCGCTCAGCATCCCGCTCGTGCTGGCCATGACCTTCCTGGCGATGTACATGATGGGCATCGAGCTGCAGCGCATCTCGCTGGGCGCGCTGATCATTGCGCTGGGACTGTTGGTGGACGACGCCATCATTGCCGTCGAAATGATGGCGCTGAAGCTGGAGCAGGGCTGGGACAAGTTCCGCGCCGCCACCTACGCCTACACTGCCACGGCTTTCCCCATGCTTACCGGGACGCTGATTACGGCGGCGGGCTTTCTCCCGGTCGGCTTTGCGAAGTCGGGCACGGGCGAATATGTGTACTCCCTGTTCCAGGTGGTGGGCATTTCGCTGGTGTTGTCATGGGTCGTGGCCGTCCTCTTTACGCCTTACATCGGCTTCAAGCTCCTGAAGGAGCATGCGCACGCCTCGCATGACGAGGACGCGGTCTACCAGCGCGGCTTCTATGTCAGGTTCCGCCGGTTCATCGACTTCTGCCTGAAGCAGCGCGTGTGGGTGCTCGGCATCACGGTTGCTGCGTTCATCGGCTCACTGCTGCTGTTCCAGGCAATACCCCAGCAGTTCTTTCCGGCGTCTGACCGGCCCGAACTCATCGTGGACCTGTGGATGCCGAAGGCTTCGACGTTCGAGGCGAGTCAACGCGAGGTCCAGAAGCTGGAAGGCCTGCTCAAGGGCGATCCGGACATTGCGGCGGTGACCAGCTTTGTTGGCAACGGTGCGCCGCGATTCTACCTGCCCCTCGACGTGCAGACGCCCAATCTGAATCTGGGCGAGATGCTGGTGATGACGAAGGGCGGCGAGGCACGGGAGCGGGTGAAGGAGAAGCTCGAGAAGCTGTTCGACGAGAAATTCCCCAATGTGCGCGGCCGCGTCAATCGACTGGAAAACGGCCCGCCAGTCGGTTATCCGGTGCAGTTCCGCGTGTACGGGCAGGACAACGCCAAAGTACGCGCAATCGGGCAGAAGCTGGCCGCAATCATGCGCGAAGAGCCGCACGTGCGCCAGGTCAATCAGGACTGGGGCGAACGCGTCAAGCGCTTGCAGGTCGACGTCGACCAGGACAAGGCGCGTGCACTGGGTGTCAGCTCAGGCCAGATCAAGGAGGCCCTTGAGGCTTCGCTGTCGGGCACGCCAATCACGCAGTACCGCGAGGAAGACCAGGGCATTGACGTGGTCTCGCGCCTCGTCGCGGCGGAACGCACGGACCTGAATAACCTGAAGGACGCAAAGATCTACGTGCGCGACGGCAAGTTCGTGCCGGTCTCGCAGGTGGCCCGACTCACGCTTGACAGCGAGGACAGCGAGCTGTGGCGGCGTAACCGCGTGCCGACGCTGACGGTTCGTGCCGATATCGCCGGGGCGCAGGCACCTGATGTCACGCGTGCACTGCAACCGAAGATCGACGCACTGGAAAAAGAACTTCCGCTCGGCTATGGCATCGAGATCGGTGGCGCTTACGAATCGAGTGCGAAGGCTCAGGCTTCTGTGTTCGCGGTGATGCCTGTGACGATCATCGCTGTGCTGCTGCTGCTGATGTTTCAACTGCAGGATATGAGAAAGATGGCGATGGTCTTGCTGACAGCGCCGCTCGGACTGATCGGTGTCAGCATCATCATGGCCGCGTTCCGGATTCCGTTTGGTTTTGTCGCGATGCTGGGCGTGATCGCCCTCGCCGGAATGATCATCCGCAACTCGGTGATCCTGGTCGTGCAGATCGACCAGGACGTGGCCGCGGGTGTCCCATTGTGGACGGCCATCGTCGAGGCCGCGGTGCGACGGCTGCGCCCGATCGTGCTGACTGCCCTGGCGGCGATCCTGGCGATGGTGCCGCTTACCCATTCCGTGTTCTGGGGTCCCATGGCGTGGGCAATCATGGGAGGGCTCGCCGTTGCCACGGTGCTGACCCTCGTCTTCCTTCCCACCCTGTATGCGACCTGGTACCGGGCCAAGCGTCCTGCGACCGTCTGATCGCAATGTGACGATGAGAGTGATTTCGATGAATAGATTGAGTATGGCCCTGCGGGCCGGGCAAGTGGCGTTGGGCTGCATGCTGTTCCTGAACGCCGGAGAGTCGGGCGCTATCGATCTCGTGACGGCCTATCAGCAGGCGTTGGCGCATGATCCGACGAGCCTCGCTGCAAACGATGCGCTCACGGCGGGGCGGGAAAAGGCAGTGCAGGGCGACGCCTTGCTGCGTCCCCGCGTAAACCTCCAGGCGACGCTGGACAGGATCAACAATCGTTCGTCCGGCAACCAGCCGGTCGACGGCGCGCCGCTGGTATCTGGCGATAGCTCGGGAACGTCGCGGCAGGCCGGCGTGGTGCTGGTTCAGCCGCTGTACGACAGGACCGCAGTAGCCACCAGGAAGCAGTTCCGCGAGCAGTCAAACCTGGCGCAGACGCAGTTCGACCAGTCTCGCCAGGATCTGGCCTTGCGGGTCGCCGAGGCATACTTCGGCGTGGTGTTGGGCGAGGAAACGCTGCGTGTGGTGCAAGCCGAGAAGGCGGCCTTGCGCCAGCAACGCGACCGCGCCAAGGCCCGCTTCGACGTCGGGCAGGGCAAGATCACCGATCTTCATGAAGCCCAGGCGCGCCTGGATGGTGTAGAGAGTCGCGAAGTCACGGCTCAGTCCGCGCTGGAGCAACGACGCACGCGATTCCAGGAAACGGTCGGCATGCCGCCCGAGCAGCTCACCGCGCTGGCACCCAAATTCGCGCCGAGGCCGCCGGAACCGGACAATCTCGCGGCGTGGCAGGCAAGGGGTGAAGAGCAGAGCTACCTGGTGAAGACCAGGCAGTCGGAGCTCGACATTGCCGGCATGGAGATCGACAAGTACCGCGTCAGCAGCCGCCCGACCGTCGCGCTGGTGGCACGTTATGGCGCACAAGGGCAGAGCGGTAACCTGGCTCCCTGGGTTGCACCCAGCAACACCCGAACCGCGACGGTCGGCTTGCAGCTGAACATTCCGCTTTACGCGGGCGGCAGCCTGGATTCGCGCGAGCGTGAGTCCGTTGCGAAGAAGAGCCAGGCGGAGCAGGAGCTTGCCGCCGCCCGGCGCGACGTGCGCCTGAAGGTGCAGGACGGATTCCTCGCGGTGAAAACGGGCGTGTCGCGCGTCGCCGCACTCGAGCAGTCGCTGACTTCGGCGCGTAGCGCGCTCGCGGCGACGACGCTTGGCCGGGACGTGGGCACCCGTACGGAACCCGACGTGCTGGACGCGCAGCAGCGCGTGTTCGCCGCCGAGCTTGACGTGGTCCAGGCACGCCTGGACTACCTCCTTGGCCGTCTGCGTCTTGCCGCCGCGGCCGGCGAGCTGAGCGAGGAAACCTTGCGCTCGCTGAATGCCTGGCTCGCATCCTGATCGCGAGACCCCATGATCGGCGATCTGCAACACTATTGGAGCGGTAGCTATCTCGCCGCCAACGCGTTCATCGGGTTGAACTTGGTGGGCGCGTTGCTGCTGGGAATGCTGGTGGGCTACGAGCGCTCGTACAACGGCCGGGCCGCTGGCATGCGCACTTATGGCCTCGTATGCATGGCCTCGGCGGCATTGACGGTGTTCGTCGGCTACCCGGCGCTGTGGTACGGCGGTGCTGCAGCGCACGCCCAGGCAGACCCGACACGTATCGTGCAGGGGGTCGTCACCGGCGTCGGTTTCCTTTGCGCGGGGGTCATCATGAAGGACGGCATGACCATCCGGGGCCTCACGACCGCGGCATCGATCTGGGCCGCCTCGGCCATAGGCGTGCTGCTGGGCGTGGGCTTTTATGCCGCCGGGTTGCTGCTCGCTGTGCTCTGCGTGGCTTCGATGTCCCTGCTGCATCGGCTGGAGGCCTGGCTTCCGGGCCGTATGACGCTTGATCTGACGCTGACTTTCCAACCCGGAGAAGCGCCTGATTTCGATCTGCTGATCGACAGGGCAAGGGCTCGCGGCTATCGCGTGCTGCACGATACCCTGAACATAACGTTTGCTGACAACCAGGCAGTGTGGCGCGTCAGCCTGGTCGCGCCGGACAAGGCGCGCGCGATATCGCCGGCTTCGCTGGCGGCCGAGATGGCTGCAACCGAGGGTGTCTCGCGGTTCAGCATCGTACCGGTGCGCAGTTAGCCGGGTAAGCCTGGGTAAGCGCGACGAAGTGTTGCTCACCGCTGCAGCCTGGCCCCCAGAATGCCTTTAACCGTTTTGGTGACCGGTACTTTCGGTAAACCTATCTCTTGCGACGGGCGGTGATTACGCCTCTAATGAGTCCGTGGCAGGCGAAGGTCAGAGGGCAGCATGCGCAAATGCGGGTTCGAGAACCCGGCGCGAGGAAAGTTCTAAGAGGAGTGCGGGCAAAAGCTTGCGCAGATCTGCCCGCAATGCGGCCATGAGTCCAGCCGCAGGGCATAATTTTGCAGTGCTTGCGGCGCGCCCCTGACAGAGTTGCCGGCAACCCTGCTGTTCCGACTGCGTGATCTGAGCCGCTTGCCCGGCGGCCCCGGTGTCGGAACGTGTCTGCCTACGGACAGGCAGCCACGACCAAGCCTTTTCTGCGAGACAGGGCTTCTGTTCGCGACCGCCGCAACGGTCTACGAGCCGAAGGTCATAGCATCATTGATGACCGTCTCTTCTCGGCCCGGAAGCGGGCAGTCGTGAAATTTCCTTGAGCGACTCAAGGTGGCCGTTAGCGACCTCCGCCGGTAGCGCCTCCGTCGGCTCTTCTCGACCTTTCTCAGCCACTTCGCAGTTCAAGGCCCAATGGCCGCGGGGGCCGACAGCCGGCCTTGTTATGGAATAGCCGGCCCAGTGCTGGAAGTTAAAGTCCTTCAACGGGCTGGTTTCGGTAAAGGACGCATGATCCGGCCACGAACGGCTTGCTCCATGTTGAGTAGTGCGTGGACCTTCAGCGCGCTTCTTCTGGTAGTCCTCATTGCTTCCTGAGAAGCGGACTCAGGAAAAATTGACTTCCCCGGAAAGCAACGCCTGCTCTGCAGGTGAAGCGCCGCTGTACTGCACGTGAGTGATCTCGATGCCAGTGATTTTGGAGAGATATCTAATGAAAGGTTCGTGACTTTCCGTTCGACTTGGCTGACATAGACGCGATCGTGAGAGAACATGTCACCCCGAGGGCAACAGTGGTTCATTGGGAGCGCGTCCGGGCTTCTGCAACTGTCGATAGAGCCAGCGCAAGGTATCGAGTTCGAGCAGACCGGCGAGAAATATCGAGTGCCAATTGTTCTTGCTGCCAGAAATGTCGTCCAGTTGATCCAGTTCGTCCTCAAGCGTTTGGCGCAGGCTCACTTCCGAGGCTGGATTTGTTGCAAGGGCGCGCACGACGAGACTCGGTTTGCGACATAGGTTGAACCAGCGCTCAAGAAGGAAGTTCTTGATGGCCGTGCGCTCCACGATCGTTTGTACATGAAACGCAATCGCCGCGTATTCCGGATGTGTGGCTTCGGGGATGATCTGTATCGCGACGCTGGGCACGTCGCCCAGATCCGTGAAGCTAGCGGCGAGCAAGCGAGTTCCGAGACACAGGTCGAAGTAGGGGTGGAGCACTCGCTGATTGGGGCCAGGCCCTGTGACGGCCGTCCCGCGCAGGGCGTTGCACTTGCATGCGGGTACCAGATTGCAGGAAAAAATGGAGAACGCGGCGTACGTCTCCTTTGGCAGAATATGGTCCAATGTTCCGCTATGCGAGGAGCCGCACATCGGGCAAGTCCGGTGCTCGTGGTCCGAACGCAGGGTATCAATATGTCGAAGTTCTGCGGGAGGCTGCTTGTAGTGCTTCCTCAAATGGTTGCCAACCACATCACTAATCGGAACTGGGTCTATCGCATGCACGTTCCCACCGGCGGCCACATACTGGGCGTAGGCCTGCTGCAAATGGGGTAGTTCGGCCCGTAGATCCGGATAGCTGCCGAGCCGCGCGTTGTTGGCTAGGTTTGCGATGGCGGTGGCGTCATCATGAAGTGGGCGCGGCAGGCGATTCATGATGGACGCTCCATCGCTTGGCGTAGCGAACCTAGCATTTCCAGTGAAAGTTGGTCCTTGTACGCCTCGTAGAGCTTTTCCCAGGAATCGAAGCCTTTTTTGAGGCGTGCTTCCAGG
This sequence comes from Cupriavidus sp. CPT47-8839-RL05A, assembly GCF_058792255.1. Classification (NCBI taxonomy): domain Bacteria; kingdom Pseudomonadati; phylum Pseudomonadota; class Betaproteobacteria; order Burkholderiales; family Burkholderiaceae; genus Cupriavidus; species Cupriavidus sp. CPT47-8839-RL05A. The sequence continues at coordinate 234,076 of NZ_JBYTEG010000010.1, forward strand.
GCACGAGCCATTTTTGAAGCTTCATCCTCCCCGAACACGAAGTACGAGATGGCGCCGACGTCGGCGCCAAAAGTCCGCAACTTCGGCTGCTCAGACTGCACGAAGCCTTCTTTGTCGCTACGCAACACAACGACTTGATCCTGGAAAACTTCGCGCACGAAGTAAGCGGAGTGCGTGGCGATAATCGCAGCCGATCCGGACTGGGCGAGTAGCTTATCCAGCAGCGCGGCAAACTGACTAATAAAGTTCGGGTGAAGATGGGTTTCCGGCTCGTCCAGGAGCAATAGGGAGCCGTTTTCGATATGCAGGCTAGCCTGTGCCGCAAAACGGAGGAACGAAATCTCGCCGCTGCTCAGTGGATAGACCATATCGTCAATCGTACGCACGGGCTCCTTGCTAGGATCAATGGAACCGAGTCGCCGCAAGACACTTTGCTCGTTTGTCAGAATCAGGCTGTGCAGGGGAAGGGGGGAGCTGCCCTTGTGTCGCCGGATCAGGGCAAGCTGCTCCCAATTATCGATGGCACGAATCGCGTTCAAGAAGATGTCCCATCGCGAAGAGGTGCCAAGTGCCTCGGCAGAGCGAGCTAGCTGTAGGATCTGCTCTGCGATACTGTCGCTGCTGCGGCTGGACCCTGAGCGATTGAGAGAAAATCGTCGATACCATACACGCGGCCGCTTGACGTTTCCGCTGGGAAACACAGAACGGGCCTCATTGGTAGGCGCAAACGCGAGAATCCGATTCACGACTAGGCGCCCGCTAGTATCTCCATCGGAAAGCTCGCGCCTCCCGTGTAAGGCGGCCTTTGCGATACGTCCGAGTGTCTGACTCTTGCCGACCCCATTTTTGCCTATGACCACCGCAATGCGTTTTGGCAGCAGGGCCTCATGCTCAAACCGGAATGTCAGGTCATGCGGATTCTCTCTTCCCGCCAGTTGAAAACTAATGTGTACGGCACGTGAGAGGTTCCCGAATACTTCAAATTCTCGGCCACGAAGCACTGAGCCAGCGTTCTTGTAGGCAAAGAAGGAATCGGAATTGCGCAGGAACGCCTGTTGAAATACCTCAGTGGCGGTAGCGCGGGAAAGCCATTTTGTTGCGGGTGCAAACTCCGCTGACGTTACCACATCGTTGAGCGCCAGGAGCAGATCAACGATACGCTGGCTGCCGAGATTACGCTCGAGTTCGCGATAGCTTTCCATGTCGGGCAGCATCGTGAAGAACTGGGGCGTTTTATTGACAGGGACCGTTTGTGTTTTCGCGTCATGTAGCAGCTTTTCGATTAGCGCAACGCCGTTAGGTACTCCGTCAGAGTCCGTAACGAATCCCAGGAAGCTCGTCATCCCCTCAACTTGCGTCTCGACGCCAGGTTCGGTAACTATGCGGGCGCGGATGTCAACTCGAATGCGGTAGCCGAAGTCGTTCCAGTCGTTGTCAGAGGGAACGATCAGGATGGTATTGCTCTCTAGCCTAGCTTCGTGAAGCGCTTGGCGGGTGCCAAACAGCAGCGAAAATGAGCGTGAGGGTTTCTTGGATGAAGCATCCATAATCTGGTCAGACGAATATCGCAAAGAGCGCGAGAAGGCTAGCCGCGGACCTCATCGGCGTACCGGGCGCACTGGAATCGAAATGCGGATGGTGTGCAAGAGCCGGAACGGGCCGGCGAACCGGTGAGCCTGGCCACGCTCTCAGGTGTTGATATTGACGCCGACAGGCAGAGCTTGGGTAATCCATCCACTTCGTTGCAATGCCTTATGACCGTCCGCGTACACGTTCGGATTCTCGTCGAGCGAACGAAGCGTGACCAGTACGACCGCCCTGAGCGGTTGCCTCAACGGAGGTTCGAACTCCCGTCGTAGTACGGATGCCTGTACGGCCCAGAGGTTGCCGGCCACTCCGTTGGTCATGGCGCGCCGGAATACCTTGACAGGAGCCCACTTTCCACCGTGCTCGATCTGGGCGCTTTCGAAGCCATGATTGCCCTTTTCATGGTCTCCGGGCAGCTTTCCGTGAAACTGCAAGTCGCCTTGTTCGGACTGTGACAGCGTGCCAAAGCCGATTTCGACGTTGAACCTCACATACTCGGCACCTGCCTCACCGTTCAACGACGGAGCATACGCACAGGTCATGATCACTTCGGCACGAAGCTTGCCGTCGACAACAAGGGATGCCGGAACCGGGAAAGGCGCCTTGCGCCATTTCGCACCGTCGACAAGATCCACTTCGAACATGAGCGTAAAGCTGGAATCCGAGTCGTGAAGAACGCCGAGCGGATCGGAGGGAATGCCAGCCCCAAAGTACCTGCGCTCCCGCGCGGTGCGGGGTGGAGAGTTCAGTTCGGCCGCATGGACGATCAGTGCTTTCACCAAAGTTGGCGAGACGGGGACTGGATTGCGGCGTTGCCCACTTTCCAGGTTCCGCCACGTATGTGCGGCAAGTGCAGCAACAACGGGCGCCGAATAACTTGTCCCAAACACACGGGCTGTCTTGCCATTTGTATGCAATACCTTTAGGCCGACACCCGAGCTATTCCAGTCTGTATTCACATTGCCACCGAAGTGGGTGACATCTGGCTTAGGCGTGAACACTGGCCCAGGGCCGCGCCTGGAATACGGGGCTGGCTGGCCTGAGCGCACGAGGGTGTGTTCACCTTCTCGATGCGCAATTGCCCCTACTGTCAAAGCGCGCACGGAGTCTCCTGGGCTCGCCAGCCGGTCAAGCAGACCATCGCTTGCAGGCCACGAACGCCTTGGCTCTAGCAGGTAGTTGCCGGCGGACACCACGAACAGAACATTGTGGCGGTCGCTGAGTGCATCGAGTTCGCGCGCGAATTCGCTAAACTCCTCATCGCTTACCTCGGAAGTGGTGGCGACGGAAAGGTTCCACACGCGGACCTTCGGTTCTTTGGCGACGGCTGCGCGCAATCGCACGATGAGGTCACCTAGGCGCGTGCCGCCGAGTTCGGCGGCGGCAACGTCGTGGATCCGACACGGCACGAGCGGGAAACGCTTGTCCTCGTCGTTCAGGTGTGCCGCGCAAGCAATTAGCGAGGCCACCCAAGTGCCATGCTCGTAGTTGGTGTCCGGTGGCAGAACATAGGTGTCCCGGCCCGCGATCCACGGCGCCATGCTGCGAAGTGTTGGGGCAACGCCGCTGTCGAAGATGCCCACCACAGGCAAGTCGGCGTCAGGCGCTGGCAATGCGTGGGCCTCCGCTGGGGCGATGATACCAGTGGCGGAGCTGTGTATGTGGGGCTCGGGCATGACCCGGCGAACTGCCGGAAATCGCAGCAGTTCAGTTAGTTTGTTCTTCGTGAGCTGCCCGTCGATCGGGATAAGGAACAGGGGAGGGCCTGACTGCTGGGGGAGCTGATCGGCAGTCAGGCCTGATCGCTTAAGAAATTCAAGGAACCGGTGCACAACCTTCTTAGAAGTTTCCTCCGACGCATAGGAAAACAGCCGGACCAAAACGCGCTGTGCGGCCAACTTGACCGCCTTAAACAGGGCATCGTCCGCCAGGCCGCGCAATGGGGCCGGCAGCCTGCGCTGCATGCCCCATGAACGAATGCCGTCGAGCGCGCTCAGATTTTCGCGGATCGCCTTCGTCGCCCGTGTCTTGATGACCTGATCTAGTGCCGAAATGGCGCCCGCGTCTGCTGCGATCAGCATTTCGTTCAAAGCTCCATGCCCAACAGGCACCGTTTGCGCTTCGGCGGCAAGGGTGGTCGGTCGATGGCTCTTTGCAATGGCCTTTTCTCGGAGCTCCAACACGAGCACGGCGGGGACGTCTGGGACGATCAGGTCCTGACTACTCGCTTCTACGGCGGCCGACAGGGCTTTGCACAAGCTGCTGCGCAGGGCGGGTGTAACGGGTACAAACTCGGTACCACCCCCCCCTTGTGTTTCTACGCCAAACAAATCTTTGGCCTGGAACGCGACATGTACATACGGATTGGCGCGTCTAGCCCGATCGATTCTTTTTGCCCGTACCTTTGGCGGCATTCTGACCCCTCAGCATATTGGAGATTTGCCTGGTCGAGACCTCATAGAGCCGTGCAAGCTCTCGCAAGGAAAAGGCTTCACTTCTCCATTGCCTCAACCAGCGCACCTCGTCTTCTATTGATGGCAGATGGTGCCCATTCATTAGGGAAATGGCAATACCCAACCTTCGAAGGATTTCCGTGGGATCGGCTTCGGGTTGTCCGGCCAGGATAGCCGTGCGAATGGCATCGTTGCATACTTGCTCGATGATGGCGCCCGATACGCCTTCGGAGCTGTGCACAAGTTCGTCCCAATGCAACGACGCCGGCGCAAAGTTTCGCAGCATGGTCTTCCAAAGGGCTCGTCGCAGGGAGGCGTCGGGCATGGAAAAGGGAATCTGAAACGGAAAACGTCTCCAAACGGCAGGATCAATTCCCTGTGCGAAGTTTGTCGCGGCGACGACTACGGTATGGCCAGGTAATGCATCAATGTTCTGCAGTAACGCAATCACGATGCGCTGCAATTCCCCGACATCGCGCTCATTACCGCGCGCAGAGGCGAGCGCATCAAACTCATCCAGTAACAGCACGGATGGCGTCTGCTCAGCAAAGTCAAATACTCGACGCAAGTTTCTACTTGTCTGGCCAAGCAAACTACTGATCAGGGTATCGCATCGCACTGTCGCCAGTGGCAGCGCGAGCTCGCTGGCGAGCTGACGCGCGGTCATTGTCTTGCCCGTGCCCGGCGGACCGTAAAGAAGCAGACGGCTGACTGACGCGATGCCTGCTGCCGCGAGCCGATCATAGTTCGCGACCGTCGCCACAAACTCCTGCAGTCGCTTTGCTGCCGCGGAGGGCAGATGAAACCCCTCCGCCTGCAGCGCGGGGTACGAAATGTCGACAGTATCGAGTCGACTCTCGGTGTCCGTTGGTACAGCAGTCGTCATCCGCGAACCATCTTGTGCGAAGGCCATGGCCGACGGCGCCCGTGCCAGTCGGTCTCGAATACGCAGGGCATCCTCGCGTTCGCCACTACGCTCGAGCTTGTCCGCCAGCAAGCCCGCGTAATTGCCGGCCATCGACGCGTTAGCCTTCAGGGCACCATCTAGAATCTTGAGAACTTCGGACAAGTGCTCCAATGCCAAACCTCAGTATCGTTTCGTCACGGCATCGAATCGTAACGCAAATGACCAGTATCGAATCGAAAAATTTGCATTCTGATCCGAAATTCTGAATCTCGCCTTACTGGAAGGTACCACGGTGGTGGCGAGTGGGTGGTACTACCCCGAACGGACCTTGGATACGCCGTTCGAGCCGGCCAATTACGGCGCGGCTCGCCTGACACTGTATGAATATACAGTTTGGATTTGACCGGAAGTGCACGAAAAGTCGCGCGGTGACCGCTAGCGCCATCTCAACGACGGGGTTCATGGCGGATGGGCCGATCGCTTGGGCGGCGGCGCGTACGCGATGATGGAGCGGTCGCAGCAGGATGCAGGATATCCAACAGTTGTTGAGCAACTGGAACGGGCGCAAGCACTATCTGGACCAACTAAACTCTCCGTGCTTTCAGTCGACGCTTAGTGCGCCCAAAATGTCGACGCATTGGCGCGATCCAGCCGGCGGGATCGGCTGCCGCCGCCGAGGCTCCCGACGCGACTAGCAGGATATGGGTTCTCATCTGGTTTAGAGCTTGGGTTGCTGATGCAGATGCAGCAGGCTCCGATCCTTCGAGGCAATAGATCACGACCTCGTTGTCCTTGTCGTTTTCGAGGACTTTATTGGCTTACCGCAAGGCAAGATCTGGTTGTAGCGTCCCAACATAACCCGAGCTACTTCGCCGTGCCATAGTATTGCGATAACTATCCTTATCCTAATAGCACTGTTCCTGCGCTAAACTGGCGCTCATGAAAACCCGCTTGACCCCGCAATCCAAGCAACCGCCCGTCGCATCCGGTTTCCCGGATGCCGCCTCGCTCGCCGCGCTGCGGGCGTGGCATGCGGGACTCACCACAAGGGAAGCCGTCGCGCGGTATCTGGGCGAAGAGAAGGCCGATGGGCAGTCGTCGCGTGGCATGCTGGGCCGCATCCGCCGGCAACTCGCCACGTATGCCCGCGGCCGCCAGCGCGAAGACCTCGCGCAGTTGTTCGAAATCTCCGCGGCCGAGCGCGCCGAGAATGGCCGCATAGCGGACCAGGCGATCGAGCAGTTGCGCACGCTGCCGCCGCCGGCACCAGCCATCAGCGACGACATCGGCCTGTGGCTGGCGCCGCGGACGGTCGCCGCGCTGCGCGCGCACGGCATCGACACGCTGGCGGCGCTGACGGTACGCGTGCCGCGGCGGCGGCGCTGGTGGGCCGCCATCCCGGGACTGGGCGCCGCCGGCGCGCGGCAGGTGGAGGCCTTCTTCGCCAGGCATCCGCAACTGACCGAGCGGGCGCGCGCACTGGTCGCACAGTCACCGCGTGGCGTGGTGGTGCCATGGGAGCAGCTGCGCCTGCCGCAGCAAGTCGATGGGTCGCAAGGGCAGTTCCGCGCGCCGCGCGAGACCTGCACACTCAACGCGGACAACGATTACGCCGCCGCCCAGGCATGGCTGGCCCTGCATGAATCGCAGGCCACGCAACGGACCTACCGCAAGGAAGCGGAGCGCCTGATCTTGTGGGCCATTGTCGAGCGCAAGCGGCCGCTGTCGTCACTGACCACCGAGGACGCGACGGCCTACCGCAGTTTTCTGCGGCGCCCGACACCGCACGAGCGCTGGGTCGGGCCCGCGCGGCCGCGCACCGCGCCGGACTGGCGGCCGTTCACCGGTGGCCTGTCGGCGCGCTCGGCCGCGCATGCCTTGTCGATCCTCGGCGCGATGTTCCGCTGGCTGATCCAGCAACGCTATGTGTTGGTCAATCCATTCGCCGGCATCAAGGTGCGCGGTGGCGGCCGAAAGACGGCGCTGGAGAGCTCTCACGCGTTCACAGAAGGGGAGTGGCTGCTAGTCCGGACTGTTGCCGACGGTCTGGAATGGTCTTATGGCTGGGATGGCGCCGCGGCACAACGCTTGCGCTTTGTATTGGACTTTGGCTACGCGACTGGCTTGCGTGCCAGCGAACTGGTCGGTGCAACGCTTGGCGACATTGAGACCGACGGGCAGGGCGATTACTGGCTCAGGGTGATCGGCAAGGGTAGTCGCGGCGGCCGGGTGGCGCTGCCGCCGCTGGCCCGGAGCGCATTGGATCGTTACTTGGTTGAACGCGGCCTACCGGTAACGCGAACCCGCTGGCATCCCGGGACGCTGATCATTGGCGGACTTGGTACGCATGCAGACGCGGGTATCACGAGCACGCGCTTGTGGCATGTGTTGAGGCGATTCTTCTCGCAGGTGGCTGAGTTGATCTACGAGGACCATCCTGCAGCGGCTGAGAAGCTACGCCGTGCGAGCCCTCACTGGATGCGGCACACCCACGCCACCCATGCATTGGCGCGAGGTGTGGAATTGCTTGCGCTCCGGGACAACATGCGACATGCGTCGATTTCGACGACTTCCTGCTATCTTCACGGTGACGACTCGAAGCGCGCGAGGCAACTCGGCGTGGTCTTCGGCAACTGATTCCGGCTGGGCCGGCGATCTGAATCGCAAAATCAGTTTAGACGACATCACCTTTGTGAGATGTCCATGCATTGTCACGGGTCGACTACTGCCAGGGCCTAATTCCTGCCTTCAATTGCATTTCCATGCCCCACAAAGCCGTTCTGCCCCACCTGCTTTGCAATGGGGGCAGAACGATTCTTTGAGCATAAGAGAATACTTGTGTGGGCGCGCTTTCCTGACTCTTGAAATGCCAAATGACTTGGCAGCGGACTCAGCTGGCCTGGATATTACTTATCTGTCTGGATCCGCTCGCACCTAGTAGTGACAGTTGTGTCCCTAAGGACTAGCGTTTGATGGTCCTTCCGAAGTTGGGTTACGGTGCCACCAGCCAATCCCCACGGTTGTATGGGACTGAAGCGTGACTTGGTGAAGCGAGGTCCCCGGGTGGCTGTGGTCATCGCAATTCTCTGCGGTTCAGGCAAGTTTCTCGCTTGATGAGAGACAGCGTGAAGAGGATTCACGTCGAAGGATCTGTGTTGCTCAACGTTCGAAGGAGGCGCGTCATGCGCGGCTTCACTTTGCGTAAGGGTGCGGTACTTGAGCGCAACCAGGTTCAAGTAAAGATCGTGCGAATCGTTGAGGATGGCAGCATTGTTCTCGAGGATCTGCAAACAGGCTACGTATATACCTGCCGTAAAGACGATCTGCTGGATGAATACCTGGCGGGAACACTTTCCGCATGCGGACCTTCTGCAGCCAAATTACCTTATTCTATATTCGGGCGTCCACTTGAAGAGCTGCCGGATCATGTTAAGTCCGAAGCGTACAGGAGAAAGCGCTATTTAGATTATTTGGCCGACGCTGGAAGAGTTCCTTGGACGAGAGCTGAGATGGAGAGCCTAATCCAAGCAGCTGCTACAACTTTCAGCGATAACAAGCCACCGACAGTCAGCTCATTGTATCGTTGGCATCGTCGATTCCGGCTGACCCAAGACGTTCGCTCGCTAGTGCCACTGTATCACCGACGGGGGCCGGCTAAGCCGAATACGAATCCCGAAGTAATTGCTTTGCTTGTGCAGGCTATTAAGCAGGCCGAAAAAACGATGCAGCGTTGGACCATGGTAGATGTCGAGTCAACGCTGCGAGTCCTAATGGATAGGGAAAATTACGGGCGACCAGCGCAATTGCAATTAAAAGTGCCAACCCGTAGGACGCTCTATCGGCTCGTTCCTCGTCTTGCGGAGTATGGGTTGGAAAGCATTGAGGCAGGTGGTGGAATGGGAGGTTGTAAGGTCAAGCTTACAAGTCAAACAGTGAAGAGCAAAGCAGTACTGGAGCGAGCCGAGATCGACCATACTCCGATGGATGTGTTCGTTGTCGACGACAAGACCTTTCTGCCTTTGGGTAGGCCGTTGATGACAATGGTGATTGATCACTATAGCCGCATGCCTATGGGCTACTACTTGCGCTTCGGTGGCCCTTCTATATCTGCCGTGCTAGGCGCGTTACGTCACGCGATACTGCCAAAGCGTGCAGCGGAGAACCTTATTCCTGGACTAACGGTGGAGCATCGCTGGCATTGCTATGGCCTGATGCATCGACTAATTGTGGACAATGGCATGGAGTTCCGAAGCGACGCACTAGAACGAGCCTGCTTTGAGCTGGGCATTGAATTGGCCTTCTGCCCTGTACGTCAACCGCGATTCAAAGGAACCATTGAGCGATTTCTGAAGACGTTAAATTATGGATTTGCGCATTGCTTACCCGGCACCAGTCTCGCGCATGTCGCTGAGCGCGGAGAATATGATCCTTTGAAGCATGCCATCTTGACACTAGGTGAGCTCAAGCACGCTTTGGAGAAATGGCTGCTTGACATCTACGCTCAAACGCCACATAGAAGCCTGAACGACACGCCTTACCGCACTTGGGAGACTTCTGCGGCGTTGGAGCCGCCGCGCCTACCGCAAAGTGCCATTGATCTCATGCCTGCGCTAGGCATCCCGACGACACGCCGGATTCGACATGACGCCATTGGCTTGGTAGGGCTACGGTATAGCACTGAAGCGCTGAAACAGCTCATGAGGCGCTATGGTGAAGGCATTTCCGTTCGACTGGTGTACGACCCGGAAGATCTAGGAAAAGTCATTGTGTGGCCACCAGAAGGCAATACCCCGTTGGTCGTGCCAGCCGTACTTTCGGAGTATGCCAACGGGCTTACGGTGGCGCAGCATCGGCTGATTCGAGCGTTGGCCAAGGACCGGCGGATGAACGAACAAGACGAATCTTCGCTCTTGTATGCCAAAGCAGTCCTTGCCAACAGAATCCAAGATCTATTGCGCAGCAGAAAACTACGGACCCGTAAAAAGGCGGCGCGCATCCAAGGCGCTAATAGTGAGCACCCCACTAGAAATCTTGACCGGCAAGGAGTGGTGGCCAAGAGTAGTAGTCTTCAAATAGCGGAAGTGAGCGCATCACTCGCGTTGTCAGAGGTAAAGCCTTTTCCAAAAATGCGGCTGCCGTAGTTGCGGAGGCAATCATGTCACAAGCGATCCCGCCAGATGTCTATAGTGCGATAGCCGCTTTGAGAAAAAACGTCTTCATGTTTCCCCGCTTTCGTAATGCCTTCGAGCAATTGATCCAGGCGATCGAGCTATATCGCGCAACCGGAGTTGCATCGAACCATCTGATCCTGGGGTCGTCTGGTTGCGGGAAGTCCACGCTGTGCAAACTATTAGTCTCGCAATATCCAGAAAGGAGGGAGCCGGAACGAAACGTTATTCCCGTTCTCTATATGGAAATACCAGCCCTTGCCACAATCAAATCATTGGTGGAAGGCCTACTTTCAAAGATCGGTGATCCAGCGCCATGGGCGGGCACGATTTCCGACAAGACAGCTAGGTTGTGCCGGCTAGTTATTGGCTGTGGCGTGTTTATCGCTATTCTGGACGAGATGCAACATGTACGCGATCGTGGGCAGGATTTGACGGTTTCGAAGGCTGCTGACTGGATAAAAGCTTTTTCTAATTCCGTTGGATGTCCTTTTGCGTTAGTTGGGCTGCCACGAACACAATATCTATTGGATGCTAACGAGCAACTACGGCGACGGTTTAGTGCGACCATATTTCTTGAGCGATTCAATATGGACGACCCGGACAGCGTAAACGAATTTGCTGGTGTCGTTATCTCGTTTCTGGAGGGTATGCCGCTACGTTGCTCGCTTCGACCTGATGCATCGATTGATGATTTGATGCAATTTTACTATGCAACTGACGGGCGGATCGGGTATCTCGCTAGCCTATTGAGTCGAGCGTTGCTGCTGGCTCATGTTAGCGGGGCCTGGACCATTGATCAAAGCCTACTCGAGCGAGCTTTTTCGGCGGAAATATGGTATCAGGGTGTGGGGGAACTTAATCCCTTCTCAGGACATTTCTGCGGACGTAGCCTAAGTGAATACGGCGAGCCGTTCTATGCCGCTGATCTTCCCAAAAAAGAGTCCAAATCGACAGCGATCATTAATGACTTGTGAAGAGTTCGTATTGTGAAGACCAGGACGAGGTTCGAATTAGCCGAGTTTCCCCTTCGGCCAAAAGCGAAGGTTGATGAGAGCGTTCGAATGTATATTCATCGGGTTTACAACGCGAACGGCCACCGCGTAGGAGTTCCCTTCTTGGAGCGCCGTCGGATCCGTCCCTGGTTTCAAGTGATGGGACGATTATGTGGGTCCGCCGTCCATGAGATCCCGTTCGCGTGGACTGACAGCCTCACGCAGATTCCGGGTCGGAGACTTGAGAATAGGTGGGTAAAATATTGTTGTGGCTGTGCTGCGGAGTTTGGGTATCAACTATGGATCGTTGATTACTACGATAGTCGATTCTGCCCGGTGCATCTGCAGCCGTTGTTGCACTTGTGTCACGCGTGCAGCAAACCGGTTGCGCCACGTGTAGTTCTTGCTAATCGATGTAGTTGTGGATTCGAACTTAGAGATACTCCGGTTATAGGTGTTCGAGCCGATTCCGCGACGTGGGAGTTGGCAATTGGGACTTATTTGAAGGGTGTCTCTGCCAAGGAACGGATCAATGATAATAGACTTTTATTGCCGTTATGGGTGCGGAAACTGGATCTGCCCGGCATGATGAGATTGCTCATGGAACTTCACTGGTTATTTGAAACACCAACTATCCTGAGTATCGATGATGTTGTTAGAGATTCGCTTATCGATTGGCCGAAGAATTTTCGTGATAATGTTTTGATATGTGCGTCAGACTTCATATTGCTGGAGATATTTGGCGTTGCCGCTGCTTTGCACGATATGGGTAATAAAGATCACCGATGGACCAAACTGGAAGCAGGCGGTATCACGGCGGAGATGGTCAGACAAATAAAACTTCTCATTTTGGATGCGGAATCTGCGCGGTTAAAAAGTTTGAGGGCGGAAGCAGAGCTCATGCAGGATGCAACTTGCTCGAAAAACCACCTGTCGCGGCGCATTCACCTGCACGATATGCGAGGAGGGTGCTCCGAAGACCGCGACTGGTTTTAAAGTAGGAATACGGCGAGAATTCTGATAATAGGATTTTGTCGTGGTTGTGACTCATCGGTCATGTATGTGATGACTCTGCTGTTGCCAGTTGAAATTTCTAGTAATTCCGTCAACAGTTGACGGTTTCGCGACTTTTGAGTCAACCGAGATGAGACTTGGTGACAGAATTACTGAATAAGGCCTTGTATATCAAAGGGCATTTTTTCAGCAACCATGTCATTCGACATTTGTCCAGGAACACTTCGGGCGCACGGCCAAGTCGACTACAAGCCACCCAGGGCATTCACAGTGAACGCCAGAATCCCCATGTTGAAAAGGAACGCGGCCACGCAGTGGCCCAGGACCACCCTGCGCATGTGGGCGCCGGCGATGGTCACGTCAGAAGTCTGGAAAGTCATGCCCAGCGTGAAGCTGAAATAGAGGAAGTCCCAATAGCTGGGGTGCTGCACGCCTGGCACCTGCAGCCCGCCCTGGTCGCCGGTAGCGGTCTGGAGATAGTAGAGATGTGCATAGTGCAGCGTGAAAACGGTGTTGGCAAAAAGCCAGGACAGGATGAGCGTGGCGACGATCAGCGCGATGTCGGCCCAGTGCGGTGTCTCGGGGCGCGCGATCAGCGTACCGATTGCGACCAGGATCACCATCGAGAGCAGCACCGTGATCGTGAGCAGCGCTGTGCGGTTGGCATCGTTGTGTTCCGCCGTGCGCCGCATGGCAGCAGGATCGGCGCGCAACAGTGGCAGCGCGGCGCCAAGGAAGACAAGGGCCGCGAGATCGAAACCGATCAGCAGGGCGATGCGTGGCTCCGCGCCGAGCGCACCCGCGGCAACGGTCGCAACGATCAATATGGCGCCGCACAGCAGAAAGCGTGCGGGTGCAATGCGCTTGCCGATAGCGAAGCGGGCGGGTCTGTTCATGGGGGTATTCATCCGGATGACCCTTCGTCAGGAAAGGAGGCTGGTCTTCCGTGAATAATATCCGTGCCGTCGCGCAGTTTGTAACGCTGCATGCGCCTTTCATTTGGCGGCATCGAGGTCGATAATGGCCCTGTGCCATGACCGGCAAGGAGAGACGCCATGACCAAAAGCTCTTCCTCCACGGATAAGCCCGATCTCGCCCAGGGCGTGCCGCTGGCTGACATTGCTGACGGCGGCATGGTGACAGGCCAGGTTGGCGGCAAGCCGGTCTTGCTTGTGCGTTGGGCTGATGAACTGTTTGCCATCGGTGCGACCTGTACCCACTATGGCGCGCCACTGGCGGACGGCCTGCTGGTCGGCGACACGATCCGATGTCCGTGGCATCACGCCTGCTTCAGTCTTCGCACCGGCGAGGTCCTCGGGCCGCCCGCCCAGGACGATCTGAAATGCTGGCGCGTGGAACAGCAAGACGGGAAGGCCTTCGTCCGCGAAGCGCTGCCGGCGATGCGGCCACCGAGGCTTGCCTCGGCCCGACTCCCTGAATCCGTGGTGATCATCGGCGGCGGCGCCGCCGGGACTGCCGCGGTCGAAACCCTGCGGCGCGAAGGCTATAGCGGCCCAGTCACGCTGCTGAGCGCCGATCGCTCATTGCCGTACGATCGGCCGAATCTGTCGAAAGACTACCTCGCCGGGACAGCAAACGCGGACTGGCTGCCAATGCGGCCACCGACGTTCTACGCGGATCACGACATCGACGTGCGCTCTAACAACCGTGTCGTCAAGCTCAGCCCCGCGCAAAAATCCGTCACGCTCTCGGATGGCAGCAACGTGAGCTACGGCGCGCTTCTGCTTGCCGTCGGTGCCGTGCCGATACGGCTCGACGTTCCTGGCGCAACCTTGCCGCACGTGAGCGTGCTCCGTACGCTGGCCGACTGCGACGCCTTGATCGCGCGTCTCGGCATGGCACGCCGATGCGTCGTGGTGGGCGCAAGCTTTATCGGGATGGAAGTCGCGGCGGCGCTGCGAACGCGAGGACTGGAAGTGCATGTTGTCGCGCCCGAAGCGCATCCGATGGAGCGGGTCCTGGGCGCGACGCTCGGCGACATGATCAAGGCGCTTCATGAATCGCACGGGGTAACGTTCCATCTCGGGGCCACGGTGGCAGAGATTCAACCGGATCGGGTGAGATTGTCGACCGGCGCGGAGCTGGCCGCCGACCTGGTCGTGACCGGGATCGGCGTTCGCCCCGACGTGGGCTTGGCGCAGGACGCCGGCCTCGCGCTGGACAAGGGCGTGGCGGTCGATGAATTTCTCCAGACCAGCGAACCTGGCATCTATGCCGCGGGCGATATTGCGCGCTGGCCCGACCCGGGAACGGGCCAGCGTATCCGCGTCGAACACTGGGTGGTCGCCGAGCGCCAGGGCGTGGTGGCAGCGCGAAATATCCTGGGACAGCGGCAACGCTTTGCGGCAGTGCCTTTCTTCTGGACCCAGCACTATGATGTGGCCATCAACTACGTGGGCCATGCGGAGCCATGGGATCGTTTCGATGTCGACGGCGATCCCGCCGCGCATGACTGCACGGTGACCTATTGGAACAAGGACAAGCGGCTTGCGGTTGCCACGGTCGGGCGCGATCTGGCGAGTCTTCGGGCGGAGGTCGCGATCGAGCAGCAGGCGACAGGAACCGGGGCGTGATCGACTGACCGTGGCCGCGCGCGCCTGCGAGCGCGGTGCAGGTTATTCAAATTGGCGGCTCCCTTTGAGCGATCGGGCAGCAGGGGCTTCGCGGTCCGCAAGTCCTTCAAGCAGGTCGGCCGACGGGACAAAGAACAGGCTACCGGTGACTGCCTTGCTGAAATCGAGCAGCCGGTCGTAATTGCCGGGCGGCAATCCGACGAACATGTTCTCGAGCATCTTCTCGATCGGCGCGGGCGAACGGGCGTAGCCGATGAAGTAGGTGCCGAACTCGCCCGCGCCCGGGCGGCCGAACGGCATGTTGTCACGCAGGATCTTCACCTCCTGCCCGTTCTCGACCAGCGTGGTCAGTGAACTGTGCGATGACGATGGCTTGACCTCTTCGTCCAGTTCGATGTCGGACAGCTTCTTGCGCCCGATGATCAGTTCCTGCGTTTCCACGGGAAGGGCATTCCACCCGGCCATGTCGTGCAGATACTTCTGCACGATGACGTAGCTGCCACCGGCAAACTCGGCATCCTCGTCGCCGATCACCGTGAAATCGACCGCCTCGCGTCCGGCCGGATTCTCCGTGCCATCGACAAAGCCGATCAACGCCCGCATGTCGAAGTTGCGAAAGCCGTGCACCTCGTCGACAACCTGGATTGCATTGCCAAGCTTGCCGAGCAGTTGCGTGGCAAGCTCGAAGCAGAGGTCCATCGATTCGGCGCGGATGTGCAACAGAAGGTCGCCCGGCGTGGCGATGGCGACGCGATCGCCGGTGCCGAACTCCCGGAAGGGGTGCAGTGCCGCGGGACGGGGCTTGCCGAACAGCCTGTCCCAGGCGTCGGCGCCGAAGCCGCAGACACAGGACAGGTTGCCCGACGGCAAACGATGGCCAACCGCGCGCACGACGGCGGTAACGTCGGCACACCACGCGCGGACGGTGTCGGCGTGGTCGTCACCGTCGGTGAGTGTCGCAACGATGAATATGGCGCTGCGGGTGACCGTGCCGGAAACGGCCTGTGGTTCGGGAACCTTTGTAGGCATCGGGCTCTTCATGTTGGTTATACCGAATCGGTTTGCGGGCTGACGGAAGAGAATTCAACGCATAAGCCTACACGAATTGAGTGGTGCCTCTGACCTTTCATTTTCTCCTGGCCAGGAAGTGTCAGTTGCGGTTGCCAATCCAGCCAGCTGGAGCAAGGCCTGTGCCCGTGGCGGCATCCTTGGAAAGTCAGGCGGTCCGGCGCGCCGCAAGCGCTGCAGGGCCTGCGCGATGGACAAAATGTCCATGTTGAGCCAGGTCTCTCGGGTCAATCTGTCCATCTAGCTGCCACTTAAGGCATCGCTTATAGGCACGCAAAGAATCGCTGAATTTACCTTAGGTGGCCAGGCAATTATCTTGTCTCCAACGATGCAGGAACACTAAGCACAGCGGCATCGATGCACGCATCAGCAAGCCTCATCGGCCATTCAAACAAGGATAGGGGAGACCATGCATGATCACGACGAGGAAACCCCGACGACAGTCCCTGATGGTCTCCGTCACGTCAGGCTGTTGGGCTATCTGACGCGGCCATGATCGTCGGCACGGCAGGACATATCGATCACGGCAAGACCAGCCTGGTCAGGGCGCTGTCGGGCATGAATACCGACCGCCTGAAGGAAAGGAAGGCGCGCGGTTTCTCGATCGAGCTTGGCTATGCGTACGTGCCGCTCGAGAACGGCGACGTGCTCGGCCTGGTCGATGTCCCGGGCCACCAAAAGCTGATTCACACCATGGCCGCGGGCGCGAGCGGCATCGACTTCGCGCTGCTGGTGGTCGCCGCCGATGACGGCGTGATGCCGCAAACGCGCGAGCACCTGGCGATTGTGCAGCTGCTCGGCATCCGGCGCGGCGCGATTGCGCTGACCAAGGTCGATCGCGTGAATGACGCGCGGCTGCGGCAGGTGCGTGAGGAGATCGCGTCTTTCCGGCGCGGCAGCATGCTGGAAGACGCACCGGTTTTTGAAACCTGTGCAATGCGCGCCGACGATCCGGGTGTGAACGCGTTGAAGCGGCACCTGCATGCGGCGGCGGCCGCGTCGCGAACGAAGCGCGACGACGGGCTGTTCCGCCTTGCGGTTGACCGGGTCTTCACGCTTGCCGGGCAGGGGACGATCGTGACGGGAACCGTGGTGTCCGGGCGCATCCATGTCGGCGACAGGGTGTTGCTCGCGCCGAAGAACGAGTCTGTGCGCGTGAGCGGCATCCATGCGCAGAATCGTCCTGCTGCTACCGGGCGGGCAGGACAGCGCTGCGCGCTGAACCTGGCCGGTATCGACAAGGGCGCGATCGAGCGCGGTGACTGGGTGGTCGATGTGCGCCTGGCGCAGGCGTCGGTGCGCATCGATGTGATGCTGACCCTGTTGCCGGACGCCCCTGCGCTGGAGCACTGGGCGCCCATGCATGTTCACCTGGGCACGCAGCATCAGGTGGCGCATGTCGCGCTGCTCGATGGCCCGACGCTTGCCCCCGGCCAGCGCGCGCGCGTGCAGCTTGTGTTCGAGCGGCCTGTGTGCGCGCTGCCTGGCGATCCCTTTGTCGTGCGGAACGCGCAGGCCAGCCGCACCATCGGCGGCGGCGATGTACTGGATCCGTTCGCGCCCGCGCGCAAGCGCCGTTCCCCGGCGCGGCTGGCGTGGCTCGACGCGATGCAGGCCATGCTTGACACCGGCTCGGTTGGCACATTGCTCGAGCAGGCGCCAAACGGGCTGTCGCGCGCGCTGCTGGAACGGCTGAGCGGCATGCCGGCGGCGGCAATCGAGCTGCCGCGGGACACGCGCGTGATCGAACTTGCGAACGACGATGCCTTGCTGGTGTCGAGCGCGGCGTGGCGGGCGCTGGCGGCGCGACTGACCACTGCGCTCCGGCAATTCCACCAACGCTCGCCGGATGTGCTGGGCCCGGAGGTGGCGCGTTTGCGCAGGATCGCCGCACCGCTCGCGCAAGACGCGTTGTGGAGTGCGATCGTCGATGACGCCTGCGCGCGCGGCGAGATCGTCAGGAACGGCCCCTGGCTGCACCTGCCCGGGCACACCGTGACGCTCGACGATGCGGATCGCTCGCTTGCCGCGACACTGCAGCAGGACATGAAAGCGGGGCGCTTCGATCCGCCATGGGTGCGCGAGCTGGCGAGCGCGCATGGCGTGCCGGAGGACAGGGTGCGGCAACTGATGCGCAAGCTCGCGCGTCATGGCGAGACGTTTCAGGTCGTGCATGATCTCTTCTACGATCCGGAGGCCATTCGGGAGCTGGCCTTGCTTGCCGCTGCCGACGCCAGCAGGAACGCCGGCACGGTCGTCGCCGCGGCGTTTCGCAACACCACCGGGCTCGGACGCAAACGTGCGATCCAGGTCCTGGAGTTCTTCGATCGCGTTGGCTATACACGCTTCGACCGTGGCCGGCACATGGTGCGCACGGACAGTCGTTGGCTGGAGTTGCTTTGACAGGCGACGACTGCCTCCCTACGTTCATCAGCAGCGGAGTATGTCTTGAGCGTCAGCACTGAGCAGGTCACCGAAGCCCTGCGCACCGTCATCGACCCCAATACGGGCAAGGACCTGGTCTCCACCCGCTCGGCCAGGAATATCCGTGTCGACGGCGGCGATGTCTCGCTGGAAGTCGAACTCGGCTACCCCGCGAAGAGCCAGCTTGATCCGATCCGCAAGCTGGTGGTGGCTGCGGTGCGGCAAGTGCCGGGCGTGAGCAATGTCAGCGTCGCCGTGACCATGAAGATCGTCGCGCACGCGGTGCAGCGCGGGGTCAAGCTGCTGCCGGGCGTGA